>NZ_NPDG01000005.1:0-16608 GCF_002272225.1 Bacillus sp. 7894-2 | reverse complement strand
GGGACAAGACCAGTTTTTTGATTTCTTACTTAAGCAATCCCTCTTTCTTCTAAATACTCTTTGGCTGTTTCTTCAGGACTCGCCCCCTCAACATTGACTTTATAGTTCATTTCACGAATTTCATCATCGCTTATTTTTCGGTTTAGCAGATTTAAGGTTTTTCCCAGTTCCGGATAATTTTCAGCGGTTTCTTCTCTTAACAAAGGTGCACCTTGATATGGCTGAAATAAATTTTTAAATCGTAATTATTACGATTAATATCGTAACTAATTTTTTTCTTTAATGCAAGATTAAAGAAAAAATATTTTCATAGCCCTTTTGTTGAACTTCTAAAATGAGGGAAAGTTTTTAATGCATTATCACTTTTATACGTTTTCACTTTAATAAGTTGAAATAATAAACAGAATTGTTAAAATTAAATTGGTCGAACTCTCACAATTCGACCCCCTATTATCCATTGAGCTTAGGAATTTTCTAAGCTCTTTTTTAATGATGGTTCCTTGCCAGCTTGTATAAGATGGAAGGAAACTGAAAAACCTATCATTGCAATGGCCGTACGTATTCAGCTTTGTTTTCAATAGGAGGATTACAATGGAAAATGTATTCGATTATGAAGATATTCAATTAATTCCCGCAAAAAGTATCGTCAATAGCCGATCTGAATGTGATACAACGGTATTCCTGGGGGATCGTGCGTTTAAACTGCCTGTGGTGCCTGCCAACATGCAGACGATTGTAGATGAGAAAATTGCCATATACTTAGCAGAGAACGGGTATTTTTATATCATGCATCGATTCGAACCGGAAAAGCGAATTTCTTTTATGAAAGATATGAAGGCACGGGGATTATACTCTTCGATCAGTGTTGGCGTCAAAGAAGGCGAGTATGCGTTTATACAGCAAATAGCTGATGAAAAGCTGTCACCGGAATACATTACCATTGATATAGCCCATGGCCATTCCAATGCTGTTATCCAAATGATTCAGCATATTAAGAAATACCTTCCTCAAAGCTTTGTGATTGCTGGCAATGTCGGAACCCCGGAAGCAGTCAGAGAATTAGAGAATGCAGGAGCTGATGCCACAAAGGTTGGCATTGGACCTGGCAAGGTATGCATCACAAAAATTAAAACAGGATTCGGTACGGGCGGCTGGCAATTAGCTGCACTTCGCTGGTGTGCAAAGGCAGCAAGCAAACCGATCATAGCAGATGGAGGTCTTCGCACCCATGGTGACATTGCCAAATCGATTCGATTTGGTGCAACAATGGTGATGATTGGTTCTTTGTTTGCAGGACATGAGGAATCACCTGGAAAAACCATTGAGAATGAGAAAGACGGAAAGCTCTATAAAGAATACTTTGGCTCAGCCTCTGAATTTCAAAAAGGCGAAAAGAAAAATGTTGAAGGCAAGAGAATTTTAGTAGAGCACAAAGGATCATTAGCAGATACGCTGAAAGAAATGGAGCAGGATCTCCAGTCCTCTATTTCTTACGCAGGCGGCAACAAGCTGGATGCCATTCGTCATGTTGATTATGTAATTGTAAAGAATTCAATTTTTAATGGCGACAGGGTATTTTAAAATCCCATATACCTACCCTTCTAATAAAACCACAGAAGATGCCTGCACTTTTCCATCTGGCAGGCATCTTCTGTGGTTTCAGTATTTCCTTTTTAAATTGGACAAACACTTACGAAGACACTCAATTTCAAAAAAATATGTTATGTACTCTTTGAGATTAAGATCCTATAGACTGTTCTACTGCATTTTCCCAGCTCGGAAAATAATACAATGCATTTTTCATTAGCTCTGGATTTGATTTCTTTACTTGCTTCTTTCGGGGCGGCTGCCCTTCTTTTTCCAACAGTTCAGAGATCCCGGTCAATACTTCTTCAACACTCATGCTTGTTTCCACATCATTCCTCCTTTTTGAATTCAACTATATAATTTCCATTTAACGAAAAATTATTCAGCATTCCTCCATTATTATTATTCAGTATTAAACTTGTATTCTAGCTGGTCCAAAAATCGCGCCAGCGAAATAAACCTATCAAATTAAAAGATTAATTTCATCCCTTCATGACTCGCCAGAAATCCCAGCCTATTATAAAAACGATGTGCATCATCACGCTGCTTGTCTGTTGTCAATTGGACAAGGCCACACTCTTCAGACTTCGCTATTGCAATCGCTTCTTTTAACAAGGCTTCTCCTACCCTTTTACCACGGTGGCGCTGATCAACACGCACACCTTCAATCTGTGCACGTTTCATCCCTTGTCGTGCTAAACCAGGAATGATCGTTAACTGAAGGCAGCCAATCACCGCTTGACCGTCTACAGCTAAAATGATCTGATTTCCCGACTGTACTTCTAGTGCCTTAAATGCTTTATAATAACAATCCGGCAGAGGTTCTTCATACCTCTCACGCTTTGCTCCTAATTCATCATCGGCAAGCAAGCGGACAATAGCTTGTAAATCTTCTTCAATTGCTTTTCGAAAATGCATTGAAAAATCACTCCTTCAAATTATAAGGGGATTGTGCTAGTAGATGTCAAAGCAAAGGACGGTACTGAGGTTAAAGTTAGACTATAATTTAGAATTTACCGATCATTGACTGGCATTTTTAACAAAGCCTAATTTCTGGCCTACAATATCAAGATAATTAGGCTTTGTTTGCTTTATTCCTCTTCATTTCTAAGTTCCAAGGAGAAATTTTCATTTAAAGATAGGCCTCTGCGACTCTCCCCAGCCTGCGAATCCCCTCTGTTATTTCCTTCTCAGCAGCATAACTGAAGGAAAGGCGAAGAAATTCCGTTCCAGCTGCCTGATCCATGAAAAAGTACTTGCCAGGAATAAAAGATACCCCCTCTGCAAGGGCATGTGTCAGCAGTTCCGATGTATCGGCACCGGGAATTTTCATCCACACGAAGTACCCGCCTTCAGGGACATACCAGGAAGCTGATTCAGGAAGATACTGTTCCAGTGCGGAGGTCAGAACATCACATTTGGACCGGTATGTATCTCTCAAGGTTTCTAGTTTATTATTAAAATCCGTGTTTGCAAAATAAACAGCCATGGCAGATTGAGCAAACGGATGGTTCAAATCTTTTTTAAACCAGGCGCATGCATGGATCATGTCACTTGCTCCCGCTATCCATCCTATACGCATACCCGGGGCCACAATCTTGGATAGCGAACCGACATGCAGAACTCGGGAGTTTTGATCCATTGCTTTTAGAGTGGGGAGACCTTTATTAAATGATAATTCCCCATAAGCATCATCCTCTACTAATAGAAAATTATATTTGTTTGCAAGCTCCAATACATGCTGCCGGCGCTCTCCTGACATCGTCGTCCCTGTAGGATTTTGAAACGTTGGGATCGTATAGAGAAAACGCGGCTGAGCGAGCCCTTTTTGCTTTCTTTCCTCTAGAATCTCTTTCAATGCCTCTGTTTGAAGTCCGTCCTTGTCTACAGGAATACTAATTATATGTTTTGTGTAATTTTGGAAAATCTCTAATGCCTCCATATAGGTGGGGGACTCTATTGCAATAATTGTCTCCTCATCAAGGAGAATGCGGGCAATCAAATCGATTGCCTGACAGGCACCCGAAGTTATCAAAAGCTCATTTTCCGCTATAGATATCCCCCGCTCTTTCAATCTCTTTAAAACCTGTTCCTTTAGTTTTAAAATCTTGGGACTTCCTATATAATGGAGCGGCAAATCCTGTTCTTCTTCTAATAGACTGTTAACAGCTGCTTTTACCTCTTCAACCGGCACGAGATCAGGTGCCGGGTAGCCGCAATGCAGGCGTATACAATCATCCGGAATCTCCGGAATCCACTCCCCTGGGGGAGTATTCTGAAGCGCCTTTTTGATTTTATCAGTAAATAAATAATCATTATTCACTTCGATCTACACCCTTCCAGCAGTTTTATTATTCAGTATAAATGTTCTACAAAACCTAGAAAAGCAAGTTTTCTTCGAAATGTCTTTTTACTTTTCCCCAATCTTCCTTTATAACACTATAAAGGACAGTATGGCGAATTGTCCCTTCTTTTCGTATCATATGATTTCGAAGTACGCCTTCTTTTACCGCACCGGTCCTTTCAATCGCTTTTTGTGAACGGAAGTTTTCATGTCCGGTTTTAATTTGTACGCGATTAACGGACAGTTCTTCAAAACAGTATGTTAATAATAAATATTTACAGTTTGAATTAATATTCGTGCGCCAATAAAGAGGGTTTATCCATGTTGAGCCGATTTCGAGCCGTTTATGCGGGATTGAGATATCGAGAAACCAAGTAGCACCGACGATATTCCCTGTTTTTTTATGAACAATGACAAAAGCAAAATCGGTGCCCTGCTCACGTTTTTGTATCGCATCTTTTACATATTGAATGACCCGGCTTTTATCAGTTAAATCAACAGACATATGCTCCCATATGCGTTTATCCTGGGCTGCTTCATAAATTCCTTCAATATGCTCAAGTTCCATGGGAATTATCTGCACAACATTGTTTACTAAAATTTGCATGCTATCACTCTCCTTGAATCAATTAAAACCAAATTCTGGTATGATAAAAATAACCAAAATTGAATTTTAATATAATACCAGGGAATGATTCGATGGAATTTCAAATTTTGCTTTCGGAAAATGGGATAAAGTATAAAGAAATTTATGAACAAATTCGGCTGTCGATTTTAAATAAAAAATTGTCAGCTCATTCAAGACTTCCTGCAAAGCGGCGGCTGGCTGAACAATTGAACGTGAGCATCCTAACTGTTCAGATGGCTTATGAACAGTTGCTGAGTGAAGGGTACTGTTATTCAGCAGAACGCAGAGGCTATTTTGTTTCTGAAATTCAGGATGAATGGCACTATAGTCAGATTAATACAATGGAATTGGAGAAAAGAGTTCAGAATGAGTTTCTTATTAATTTTAAAAATGGGCAGGTCGATGCCTCCGCCTTCCCCTATAAACATTGGAGCCGGTTATACAGAAAAGAGCTTAATGAATCTAATGCCGGCAATGCACCGTGGCAGGGCGAATATTCTTTGCGTGCCCAAATTGCACTATACTTACAGCAAGCTAGAGGGCTGGCCTGCCAGCCGGAGCAAGTGTATATCTTCAGCGGATTTCAACAGCAGCTGCTAAATGTATGTTTGTTTTTTAAACGGAGCGCCACCGGAATAGAAGATCCAGGTTTTATTCGGGCTAAATCTATTTTTGAGCAATTACAGCTGCCATGTTATCCGATTTCTGTGGATGAGGAAGGATGCTGTGTGCCTGATGCTGATGAGCCTGTAAAATTATTATATACCACACCTGCTCATCAATACCCTACCGGTACAATTATGTCTATTGCCAGAAGGATTGAGCTGTTAAATTGGGCAATCAAACAGGACGCTTATATTATCGAGGATGACTATGATTCTGAATTCCGCTACAAAGGGGCACCAATCCCAGCATTGTCCCATCTGGATTCAACCGGGCGGGTACTGTACTTCGGCACCTTTTCAAAAACATTGCTGCCAACACTTCGGATCTGCTATATGGTTATGCCAGCAGCCCTGAAGCAGGACTTTGAAAAATTTAATGCTTATCAAAAGTCTACTGTTTCAAGAATCGATCAGAGAGCTGCTGCAAAATTTATGGAAGAAGGACTTTATACATCTCATATAGCAAAAATGAGAACGTTATATCGAGCCAAGCGGAGCTGTTTAATAGAAAGCCTGTCAAAACATTTAGGAGAACACTTTGACATAATTGGAGATACAGCGGGCTTGCATATCATCGTGACATTACCGGAAGGATTGGATGAATCCAAAGCAATTGAACTGGCAAAGTCTGCGGGAGTTGAAATCGATGCTGTTTCGCCTATGTATCAGCTTCACAAGCCTAACCATCATGTGATGCTCGGATATGGCGCACCCTCGATGGACGAGATTGAGAGAGGAGTCCAATTAATGGCTAATGCTTGGAAAAGTTATCTAAGCAAATAAGCAGGCCATATATTCAATCATTTAAAAGAGCGCTTATCTTACAGGATAACGCTCTTTTGCTGAAGCGGTAAACATGCGCATCTTTTCCTTAACAGCCACCAAAAATTCAAACATATTCATCCCCTGGATTTGCTGGAATTTGTACAAGTCTTGCTTATAGTACATATGAATATGCTTCCCGGTGATCCCCCTTTTTTCTTCAATGGAAGCTATATGGCTATACGCAAATTCTTCAACTAATTCCTTTTTTGTTTCTGATACCGGGATTCCATAGAATAGCAGTCTTTTGTTCGTTGCTGCAAATAAGCCTGCCTGCGGTGCTAAACAGTAATGTGCAACTAATGAACAGCTTAAACATTCGATAAGATTTTCATCCTCATGCATGACATGTTCAAACTGGTTTTTCAAAAGATTCATTGAAACGATCCCCCCGGTTCTAACGAAATCTATCAAACCGCAGTCTTCACTGCCAGTATCAGCCCAGTAGACCAATCCAATTCTGTAATGTCCAGGTCAGGTCTGTCCTGCAGTGTTTTCAGGAGTTTAGTGGCTTTGATTCTATATCCTTCAGGCAATTTCTGCTGCGGAAACACATCATGAATCACATAAAAACCGCCGATATTTAAATGATCCAGGGTTTTGTCAAGAAGCTCGAATTTCCCCGGCCACGTATCTGCAAAAATAAAATCGAACCCCTCCGACAGGTTTTGTATAAATGCTGCTCCGTCCTCACAGCAAAATGTGATTCTGCTGTCATTCGCGAGGTACTTTCTCGCGATCGATTGCACTGTCGGATCTATGTCCACGGTCGTAAGCTTACTGCCTTCATCCATCCCATCCATGATCCATGAAGCAGACGCTCCCGTACCTGTTCCCAGCTCCAAAAAGCTTCCTCCAGATTTAGAGGCTGCCAGCCCCTTCAGTAAAAATCCTGTTTTTATATCACATGACTGCCCGAAGCCGAGCACATCTGATTCCTGTAATATCCTCGAATATGCTTCCGGTACCTGTATAACGCCGTTTTCCATTTTGCCATTCCTCCTCTTTCTTCGTTCTAATCTAAACCAAGCTCAAATTATAAAAGAGCATCAAAAAAAGGCCTCTTTATAAGAGGCCTTTACTTATCAAAACGACCTCTTATCTCCCAGAGCGTCAACTCTGTTGGAATTAGCACCTTCCTGACATAATCAGGGGTTGCTGAGGCTTCGCAGGGCCAGTCCCTCCACCTCTCTGGATAAGAATTTGTATAAAATATATATTTTCAACCAAGTATTGCATAGTTTTTGTTAAATGGCAATATTTCATTCTTTTAATCTAATGAACAGCTTCCTCTCCCTGATAAATTCGAAACGCAGGTACAATCGTATCCGACACAATCTCTTTCCCTTTTTCCCGGATGAAATCCAATTTATAGTACGCATCAAACCTCTGGCTGATCTCTGTTTTCACCAATTCAGGCGGAGTGACGACGATGAATTGGAACTTCAGCTTATCGGCTACAGCGAAAATCGGGTCAAGCACATGGGCAGAAGCCGCTTGTCCAAACGGATTATCACAGACTAACGGAACCCAGCTTTGATCGGTTTCACTCTTAACAGAAAGAAGCATCATCATCATGACCATGCGGGCAGATAGCTTTTGACCGCCGCTGCCATCGGATTTTGTTTTTGAACCCTGGTTGATCGTCTGCCAGGTTGAATAATGCTCACGCTGCGGTTTTCCGTACATGAAGGCATTATCAGTACGCATGTTATAAACCAACAGTTCTGGGTAACGATTTCTGAGAGAGACAAATAAAATCTGCTCATCACTGATAAGCTGTTTAATTTCCTGATCAAGCTCCAGATTATTGTCATCAATCATCTCGAATCGCTTTGTAATTTTGTTAATGGCTGAAACAAAATGCTGTTTCAGTAAAGGTTCAACATCTTCCGCTTTTTTAGGCAGGATGTCTTCTTTGAGCTGGACAAGCGGGAAGGAACCCCATTCATTCTTCAGCTTCATTTTCGAAATCATCGAGCGAATCGCTTCTGAAATGCTCATCACCTTCATGCTCGCTCGGCTGGCCCAGAAGTTTTGCGCTTTTTCCGCCCGTTCTTTATCGCGTTCCAGCTGCTCTAAGCCGCTCTGTGAAAAGCGCTTCATGTTCTGAACGACACTTTGAATATGAGCATAATGCCTTGTATCCATATGATCAAGCGTAGTTAAGACTTCATTCTTAAAACGGATTTCCCAATCCTTGCCTTCAATAGCAAGCTTTAAATTTCTTAGTGACTGTTCAATCTTCGCATGCTTTTCTTGCCCTTTATCCTGAATAGCCTGATGTTTTTCACTCCAGGATAGGATGCTTTGCTTTCCTTGACTCTTTATTTTTGCTATATCCTCATCCGAAAAAGCTGCCGCTTCCTCTTTAAGAATGACGGATAAATGTAATTGATTGTTTTCAAACTCAGTTATGTTTTGTTCTGTCTCTTTTTTGTGCTCTTCCGTTTTCTTTATTTCTGCATTTGTCTGTTTGGTCTGGTCAGTAATTTCAACCGTCTTCACTTCCAGATCAAGGTCTTCCCATTCTTCAGGCTGCTTCTCATGCTTGGCCACTTTTTTAGAGGATTTTTTACGCTGATCCATTCCATGCTTTAAGGATGTTTCGGCAATGGTTACGGCCTTTTCCTGCTCACGCTCTTCTTTTTCTGCTGCTTTTGTTTCCTTTGCAGCTGTTTGAAGCATATTTTCCAAAATACTTATTGGTTCATCCGGTACAGAAGCATCTTTCCACTCTTCATTAAGAGCATGAAGTTTTTTCTCCAGCTTCTTTTGCTGCTTCTGTTCGGATTCTCGTGTCGCCTGAATCGCGAGCAGTTCACTGGCTTGTTCTTCTTTTGATTTTTGAAGCTGTTTAAGCTCCTCAATGCTGCCATTGATTTCTTCTAAAATATAGGGTGATAATCGCGGAACCTCCTCAGAAGCTTCTGTTTTCTCAGCGGCTGGAAAAGCAGCACCATCAATAAAGAAGCTGATCTTCTTAATATTCTGCTCGGCTGACAGCTTCCATTCCAGATAGGTCTGGCTCCACTTTTCCTGAAGATCAGCGATGGTCTGAAGCTCATTACCCAGCTCATTCTGAAGCTTTTCGAAAGCTTCTTTTTGTTTCTCTTTTTCCTGCTTTACCCGTTTATTTTCCTGATGCATTGACTTTTCACGGTTAAATTCCGCTAAGGTTTCGGCATCTTTAGATAATTTTTCAATCTTTTTCTTCGTCTTTTCCAGCTGTTCTCTAAGTCCCAGCTGCAGTTCTTTTTCTTTTTCCTCCTGCATTATGATAGCCTGCAATTCCGTTTTCCTCGAAAGCAGCACTTCCTTTTCCTGAAGCAGTACTTTTTCGATATCACCGGCAAGTTCATGGGAAAGGAATCGGTCGATTTCTTTTATAATACGGCGCAGTGCTGTTTCTGTTTTTTCTAACTCTGCAAGTGTATCTTTCTTTTCTTCTATCTGTTTCGCAATCTGAATTTTCCAGTTTGTGAACTGATTTTTATCCGTCAGCAGCTCCTTCTCCGTCCCAGTGATCATCACGAAGGCATTCTGCTGATTTTCGCCCGCCATTTCCTCCCGCATAAAAATCGGGACCGGACTTTTAAACACCCTTCCTCCAAGAACCTGCTTATTGATTTTTTCCCATTGCGGCCTGCTGACTACTAAGCCATACGGCAGAAGAGGATGAGAAAGCATGTGGCTCGCCATTTCATCCGGCTTTAGGGATTGAAGAAATTGGGATCCGTAAAATACATCGATCCCCGTCTTTTCATCAATCCATTCCTTCAGTTCCTTCACATCATTATTGGCAATCCAGAAATGCTCATCATTCAAGGCATAATCCAGCTGCGTTTCCCAGAGCGCTTTCTTTAACTCTTCCCCTTGCTCGCGATTTTGAACGAGTAGCTCTTCCACTTCAATGGCATATTTTGATAAAAGAGCATTTGTGAATGGAGCTGTGACACCTTGAAGAACACCTTGGAGCTGATCGAACAGCTTTGTTTCTTTTTGCTTCTGCTCTTCACTTTTCATTTTTAGCTCTTCACACTTTTCTTCTGAAAACTGAATGGATTGTGCGAGTGTACCATGGGAAGAAGCAAGCTGATTCTGCTTTTCATTTGATCTATTTTCTTTTGCCTGCAGATCTTCGAGTGCTGCTTCTTTGGTTTCTATCTGTTTATTTAGGTTTTCTACAAACCCAGTTAAATCATAGGTAATACGGTCACCGAATTCCTTGATAAGCTGTTCTTCTTTTGATTCAAATTCATGAATCTGGGTATAGAGAAAATCAATTTCCGTACGAAGCTGGGCAATCTCCTGGGTCTTTTGTTTATCCTGCTTAGACAGGTCTTTTGCTTTTTTCTTTAAAAACTTCTGATATCCGGAATATTGATGAACGGCTTCCCTAATGGAAGCAGCGGATTTCTCCCATTGCTGTGCCGCTTCTTTTTTGATTTCATCCATTCTTTGATTCACTTGCTCAAGGCCGCTGTTCTGCTCGAGCTTAGCAATCTGCTGGGAAAGCGCACCAATGCTTTGTTCACCTTCATGCCATTCTTTCAATAACAGCTGAAAAGAAAGCTCTTCTTTTCGCTCCTGCTTTTCCTTCACTGCTTCCTGCAGAACTATATGTTTCTTCTGCTCTTCCGCTAATTTCTTCTCCCAATCCAGCACTTCCCGGTGAGCTTTTGCATACTCAAGATTATCTTTCTGAAAACGCAGCTCCACTTGCCTGCCTGTTAATTTTTCGATTTCCTTTTCCAGCTCAATGAGTGTTTCTTCTTCCGTTTTCTTCAAATGCTCCAAAGCGCCAAGCAGCTGTCTTCCTGCCTTTATGCCGTCCTCCACAATTTCCTTATGCCCGACACCCTTAGCCAGGCTCTCTTCAAAAGGAAGAATATCTTCCAGGAACTCTTTATGTGCCTGCTCTCTTTTCAGCAAAACAGGGAGGTCCTTCGCGATGCTTGCCTGACTCTTAAAAATCTCCACCAGGTCGTTCTTCTGATGCTCCGTCCGGTGAAGAACCTGACTGACTGTAGGAATGATCCGCTTTTGGAACAGGGAATGATCATCTTCAGCGCCTTCAAAGAATTTTCCGACGCCGCCTTCATCCTTATTAATGTCCTTCATAATATCCCAATCTTTTCGGTTAATCCCATATGTATCAAGAATGCGGTAGTGTTTCTTGGTATCCCGGTAAACATCGTACCCATTCCATTTTAAATAATCCTTCAGGCCTTCTGTTTCAGCCATTTCTCCATCTTCATAGAGAGGAATATGGTCAAGTGATGCTTCTTCTTTTCGTTCAAACTCCCTTGTATAAAAAGTAATATTCGGGACAATTTTCGCTTCCTGTTCAAGAGGTTTGCTTTCTCCGCTCTCTTCATTCATTGAGATCCGCTGTTCTGCTGAAAACATTCCGCCCGTCACCAAATGCCTGCGGTCAGCCCCGTCTAACTCCCACTGTATGAGAACATGAAAGGTATAAGGAATAAACTGCTCTTTATTATTAAAAAAGAATTGCTGATAAAAGCGATTATTCTGCTTTCCCCATGCGGTACCCGGCTTAAGGATCTGAAATATGGTCTGCAGGAAAACACCTTTCCCTCCTCCATTCATCATGGAAATGAGGCCATTTGTAGAGGTTTCCTCATTATGAAAATTAAACGTGGTGTCCCTATACTGCTTTTGCATGCCATCATATTTCAGGCCGGCAATTCTAATTCGATGTATTTTCGGCATGCTGATCCTCCTCTGTTTTCATTAATTCCTTGAACATTTCATAACGGTCGTAGTCATGATACAGATATTCAATCCGTTCAAATAACTCCTGCTTTGGAATCGCCTTCGGTATATCCTCCCGATCCAGGATGACGATGAGTCCTTCTGTTTCCAAAAGACGCATAGCACTTGCAATCAAACCGATCCGCGTTCTGCGATTGGCTTTCCTGGCTCCGTAATCATCTGTGTCGACCTCCATGTATTTCCATGTCGTCACAACGTCTCTCATATCAATTTTTTCTTCTTCTCCGAAATCCGGCTTTGCTTTAAGCAGACTATCCCAATTCATGATGACATCATTCACTTGC
Source organism: Bacillus sp. 7894-2 (assembly GCF_002272225.1). Lineage (NCBI taxonomy): Bacteria > Bacillati > Bacillota > Bacilli > Caryophanales > Bacillaceae > Bacillus > Bacillus sp. 7894-2. The sequence continues at coordinate 4,479 of NZ_NPDG01000005.1, read as the reverse complement.
CGTTCCAATGTATAAAAGCTGATCCCTTCGCGCTTCGTGCGGACCTTAGCCGCCTGATTGCGGTCGATGCCCGACAGGAATGCCATAATGACCACGCTCATCAGGTGAAAATGCTTTTTGGTTTCAACCTGTTTATGCCTGTCCTTCATATGTGTAAAATTCGTCGCAAAAACAGAGCCGGTCGGCTGTACAACGAGCTGAATCCTTTTCGGCGATTCAATGATAAAGGTCCCGGATTCGTCTGCCAGTAAAAGTACCGTCTGTCTTACATCAGGATCGAAATACGCCTGAAAGTGCTCGCTGTTTTCATCGATGACCTTGTCTTTTAATAGCGTGAAATAAACTGCTGATGCAGTCTTAATACTTTCTGCACTCATCATTTCTCCTCCTGAACAGAAATTTTAAACGGAGTAATTTTCATTTGATACCAGTGGAAAGGTTCCGCCCGATGATCAAACTCGGTATAAAGTTTCAATCCTTCAAACACCTGGAATTGCGGATACTCCTGCATGAGCTTATAAAGAAGAATTTCCCTCTCATCGCTCAGTGTCTCCTCCTTCCGGTGCAGCACCTGAACCTTCAGCGGCTTTTTATCAAACATCATCCATAAGTCAATCGTTTCTGATTCTTCAAACCATAAATCCTGTACCTCAAGCGGCAATGTCGTTAAATCAGCCAGAGAAAACTCTCCGTATGTCTGCAAATATTGAAACACATAGCTCCAGGCCTTGATGACAGAATCCCAGTTCGTTACCCGCTGATGGGTAATGCTTTCGTCTTCCGGTTCTTCCTCCATCGTCTCTGTGAGCTGCTTTTCATCAAATTCCTGTTCTCCCCAGATCCAATCCAAGGGCAAAATAAATTCATTCTTTGGCGAAAACAAAGGGCCCAGTATCTTCTCAACCTGATCGAAGGAAGATACCCCCTCCTTCATGAACCAGTTTTCATAAATATGCTCCCGAAACGAAACAAGGCTCGTTTCCCAAAACAGCGAAGGGTTTTCCGCTTTTAATTTCATTTCATAGGATATATTCTGAATCACAAGCTTGGCAAAACGATCATGCAATTGTCTTGTATGGCCGATCTTTTCCTGCAGGAGGATCAACTCTCTTTGAATGTGATCATCTTCCTCGTTTCTTCGTTTTGTCTTCTCAATCATACTGCTGATGGTACGGAAGTGATTTTTCTCTTCTTCAAATTGCTTCTCAATTTCCGCACGGTTATCAGCTCTTTGCATTTCTTCTTCCATCAATAAGATTTTGGGATTATTGATCATTTCTTTTTGAAAGGAGAATTCTCTTGCCATTAAGCGGTTGACCCGTGAAATGAGGTGATCGAGGTTTCGGGTAGCTTTGCGGAAATTACCGTTTTTAATCAGCTGCATACTGTAGAGCTGTTCAATGGTGATCGAGAATTCCTCCGCCATTTCCCTGCTCATGAAAATCATTTCCTGTGAGATATCTGTGAGCTTGTAAACAATCGATCCGCCCATCTCCAGGTTTGTATATAATTCATCCATTGTCACATAGCGGAAAACCTGCGTCTCCCATGACTGCCTGATTTCATCATAATAAAGGGCTTCAAACGGCCTGCTGTACTCTTCTTTTCCTTGATATAGAAGCCCGCTTGTAATTCGTTCAACCTGCTTCTCATCAGCCAATAGCTTCATTTGTTTAATCGAATCTTCCACCATATATTTGATATCCGATTTTCTCCGATGATCATCATCATTCAATTCTCTGTAAAAAATGGTGAGGAGCACCTGCATCAGAATCGTCTGGATATGAGGCTTCAGCTCTCCGACTTCCATTCCTCTTCCAAGCTCAAACAGCGGGTTTAAACGTTGCATCCGTTGGGCGAATCCTTCCCATGACTCGTTCACATCCATCTCCTCCATGTTTCAATTGTTAAGACTTCCTGAGGAATTCGTTTATTCTCCTGCCATAATTGCAATAAGAGTTCCTGCTCTTCTTCCGTAAACCACCGGAAGAACGCATCACGGTATTTAAGATTTAGAAGCTGTCCGGATTTCTGTTCATTTCTTTGATCCAGACATTCAAGCATTTTACGGTAAATCTTCAATGCAGGCTGAATGCAGCATTCCGGATACTTTTCAGTCAGCCTGGTCATAATCCCGTAGCCAGCCGCATCAAGATCTCCTGCATAATAGAATAGATACGATTTAGCCGGAAAAATTTTAAAGAAGAACGAAAAGCTCCGTTCAATTTTCGTGCCTTCCCCATAGATTATCAGTTCCGGCTCGTAATCGAGCAAATCGCTTTCCAATAATTGAATGCTAGTATGAAAGAATGATAGATTCTCGACAATCAGCACTCGCTGAACATCTTTAATTTCTTTTCCCTGCTTCATCCAAAACACAAAAGGCTCGCCGTATTTCACCACTTTCAGCTGCTCTTCAGATACACAAATTCGCGCTAAAAAACCTTTTCCATCAGGAAAACTGACTACATCCTGCAGGAATTTTTCATGGCCGAACAGCTCCAGGCTTCTTTCCTCAAGTGAAACGATTTCCCGTTCGCCGCTGGATTGGAGAAAACCATATAAATTCATGATCCGGCTCCATTCCTCTTCTGTCTGCCATTCAGGGTGCCGTTCATAAAACGAAAAATCGAACCGATCACTTAACTTCATCATCTCCAGACGATCCCATTTGTCGGTGTGAGGTTTCACGTTCACCCAGAAATATAAAGGCAGAGTAGGTGTTTTCCCGTTATATTGATGGTTATGTATAGGTGTCAGCTGCCCTTCATCCTGCAATGATTGAAGGGCTTCATAAAATAGCGAATAACCGTCCATTTCATAATAATCATCCAGCAATTTGCGCAGCTGAAATTCCAAATCATTTATGTTTAACTTCTTCTTTTGCTTCGGGTGCTGAATATCTTCAATGAAGCTTCTTACCCTTGTTTCGATGATGTTGATTTTGTTCACCTTCTTACTGCTTCTTTCAGTCTTTTAATGCCACGACATTTCACTTGGACATCATATTAATTATAAACTAGTTGAGGGATTGATGTAATGGGTTTACACCAGGGGCCAGGTACGAAGTATAACAAATAGGAGAGAAAAAGCGCTTTTCGTTTAAATTTAATCTGCCATATTCCTATCAATTCCTTTAGTTTAGTTCTTTCAGCTACAAAAAAAGCGCGCAGCTTTTATGCTGTACGCGCCTTTATATAGCAAATGCATGATTGCCTATTTTTTTCACAACTTCACGTGAAAAGATCCACTGACTTGTAGCTGTGTCAGGGTTATAAAAATATAGGAACTCTTCGTTTTGCTCCTTATCAATAAGAGCTGTCTCAACGGCCTGAACTGCTTCATTACTTGCCGGTTCATTGATTGAACCATTTTGAACAGGTTCAAAAGCGTTCTTCTGATAAATAACATCTTTGACTGTATCCGGGAATTGTTCGTGCTCGACACGATTCAGAACCACGTCAGCAACCGCTACTTTTCCTTCAAACGGCTCCCCTTCTGCTTCAGCCTGTACAAGACGTGCAAGCAGTTTTTTTTCTTCTTCTTTAATAAAACGATGATCCGTTGATGATGACTCCTTCACGTCAACCTCAACTTTTTTATATGTTAGTGTTTCTGCAGCTTTCTGATCTACTGTTTCAGCATCGAAATGATCAGCAGGAAACATACTATATGAACCCATAATGAGTGAAATAGCAGCAACAAATGTTACCAAATTTTTCATGTGTAAACCTCCTGTTTGTAGTTTTTAGGCAAAAACAGGCCACTTATAAGGCTAACAGGTTTACAGTGATAACTCATTAGTGAATCAATGGGAGAATTACCAGTCAAGAAATATGAAAATTCATTTGCTCCATTATTATTTTAAGATGTATATTTGTTATAGCATGCTTCGAAAAATAAGGTTAACAGCATGGAAATTGATTGAGGTGTTAAAATAATTGAAAGTACTTGAAACAGACCGATTAATTCTTCGCTGGTTAACACCGGATGATGCAGCATTCATTCTCGAACTTTTAAATGAACCTGCATGGATTCGTTATATTGGCGATAAAGGTGTACGTACACTTGAGGATGCTAAGAATTATATTTTGACCGGACCCAAGAAAATGTATTCTCAATTTGGCTTTGGCCTTTTTCTAGTTGAGCGAAAGGAAGGAAGCATTCCTATTGGACTGTGCGGATTGATAAAACGGGATACTTTAGATAATGTTGATATTGGTTTTGCTTTTTTATCCAAATATCAAACGCAAGGTTATGGGTTTGAGTCAGCTTCTGCTACATTGAAATATGGTCATGAACAGCTGGATATGGAACGGATCCTGGCCATTACATCCCTAGACAATTATGCTTCCTCCAGGCTGCTTGAAAAGATCGGCATGAACTATGAAGGAACAATAACTTTGGATAAAGAAGAGCTTAAATTGTTTGCATCCGAAAAATAAGTTCTTGGTGTATCTTTTTCTATCTTTTAAAAAT
>NZ_NPDG01000004.1:0-159408 GCF_002272225.1 Bacillus sp. 7894-2 | reverse complement strand
AGCAACAAACTTTGCGAAAACAGCCTTTAAAAAAGATGTTTTTTTACAAGAAAATTCCTGATGAAGAGGAAAATATACACATGTATCTTCTTCATTAGGAAAACCATATTATTGAAGTTATACGAAATGAAATGGTTTCATTAGCTTTTAAGAAAATTATTTTTTTTGTCAAACACTCTCTCAAATTTTCAGCAGTTCTTCAATATGCCCTTTTGCACTCTGAAACCGTTCCTTGTAATCACCGCTCAGTATTTTATAATCAACATTATGATTTTTCAGCAATGTTTTTAAAGCCTGGTTGTTTTGGAGTCTTACCTCATTCTCTCCGTGAACCCGAAGTCCATCATCCACCCATTTCACATCAGGTTCCAGGTATAGCCACAGGTCATAATCCTGCAGGTTTGCAATTTCATCCAGTACTGCTTGATGTTCATCGTTGTAAAGGTTGGAATAGAATTGAGTCACAATTGCCTCCGTATCGATAAAAACAACTTTGTTTGCTTTTTCAATCGCCTTGATTTCTTCAAGCTTATGGCCATAGGCAATTTTGTGGTAATCTTCCTTAACCATAATCCCATCACAGCCGCCTAATTCTTCGCATACGGTTCGGCCATATTCCTCCACATAGGAAGTGTTGTAAATTTTAGCAAGATTTCTAGTCAAGGTAGATTTACCGCAGCTTTCAGTCCCTGCTACAACAACCTTTTTAACGAAATAAGGTTTTACAAAGTCAGGGATGTACTCCCAATGATGAAAAACGCCTTCATTACGGATTGCTGTTGCCGAAATATTCACATATCTACGATTGGGATCAATCAATTCGTGTTTGGCCTCTGGATAAAGTTCATTAAAAATATCGTTATATTCATACTCTGAACTAAATACATAATCAATGCGCTTTCCAATTGCCTTTTTTATATTACTAGCACCTTCTGCCCAATTGTAATTTTCATCCCCCTGATCGTCTTTTATGGAAATGACCTTCACATGCGGCATATCTTTAGTTAATTGACTGAGCCAGCGCAAACGGATATGCGGCGGAATATAAGCCATTTTAGAATGCTCGCACAATTGCCTGTCACGCAGTTCGCTATGGGACAGCACAACGTACAGTTCGTCAACGATGGATGAGGCCTGAACAATGGCATAGACATGGCCAAGATGCAGGGGAAGAAACTTGCCTCCAATAAACCCGACTGTCATTTAAACCCCCTCCTTATTCTGTTTCACATATAGTTTCCGCCAGTTCATGTATCCATAAATACTGTTAACCAGGAAAGCAGTCCACATGACTAGCATCGAAAAGTCATTGCCGCCCTGTGTGATGAGAGCACCCGCCCAAAGGATAATGGATAATACATTTACAGAGATCCAGAGGATCCATTGCTCTGCAAATCTCTTTAGCATCAGTATTTGCGCAGTTATAGAAAGAACGTTTGTAGCGGAATCCGTCCAGACAAAATTACCCTCTAAATATCTTAGGAAAAACCCATATCCAATTGTAAGGACGGCGATAGATGCTAATGTATAGATCCAGCCTGTTTTCGTCAGGCTTTTAACTCTCACATCTTCCCCTTTAACATCCCGATTGGTTTTATGCTGCTTCCACAGATAAATACCAATAAATTGCACAGGAAAATAAAACAGGGCATTGAGCATGGCTTCTCCATAAAGACCATATCCATAAGCAATATAAGCATAAGTAAGGGTCTGAACGATGCCAAAGTAATAGTTGGCAATCTTCCCCTTTGCCACCAGCACCACACATAACATGCCGCTTATGGATGAAATCAGGCCAAGCAGTGAATCTGACCAGACAAAGAAAAGATAAATGTTGACCAATGTAAATATTATTAGCCATATTATTTCAAACCGGGTCCAGTTCTTAAAAATCCCCATGTGAATCTCTCCCCTTTGTTAATTTGGATTTTCACCCTTGAAGCTTATTTCTATATACGGACACAATCGGCTGGTAATCATTGAATCGATAAAGCTGAGCAGGTGTTTTAGAATAGCGGTTTGATTTCTTTGGCTTTCCGTCTTCCGATACCGCTTCAATAAATGGCAATGTCGGTGCTTTTCTGAAAAAGGCAGCATCAGTCGAGATCGATGGATCATCCAACACTGTCAATAAGACCCCCTGCAGTTCAGAAAGCACAAATTCATCAGGAAGAAAATGCTTGGCCAGTGTTGTCAGCGCCATATCTTTTTTAATAAACCAAAGTGCATCATCGATAATTGTCCGATGATCAAAAGCGAGCTCAAGTTCAAGAGCCTCTTCTAGAGTAAACAGCTTAACTTCAGATGCGTCATATGTTGTTTTCCTGGTCCTTAAGTCCGCTTCATTAGCAATAACATAATGCGCATTAGATATAATCCATCCCCGCTGATCCCGGCCGGGAGAATCGTAGACACCAAAATGCTTTATTTTCAGCCCCTCCACTCCGGTTTCCTCTGACAGCTTGCGCTCTGCAGCCTGCAGTGCTGACTCACCAGGACGTACAAACCCTCCCGGCAGCGCCCACTTTCCTGCTTCCATATTCGGATTTCCTTCATGATCCAGTTCGCTTCGTCTGATTAGCATCATTTTCAACTCTTTTTTTGGAGGTTTATATTCTCCCGTTTGTTCTGAAGTAATAGTAAAAACGGCAATATCACTTGTATAGCCATCTGGTGTAATGAATTTGTTTTTCAATTTTTGTTCACCTCTTTTTTAATTAACAGTTTGTTAATTGTTAATTAAAATATATTCCAAAATTTTCTGTTAGTCAACACTATTTTTATTAAAATGCAAAAAAAGACTGCCCAATGATATGAGCAGCTTTTTAAAGTCTTAATTCTGATTTTTAACTACTTCCTGACCCGCATAAAATTGTTCCCGGTATACCTGCCCGCTCATACAGAAAATAGGCTACGCTGGATTTGCCCGCTATTATCAGTTCTTTTTCATGCAGATAAAAGCAGGCCCCAAATTACATTCCTACAATTTCACTTCAACAGGACGAACTGACGTCTCCTCTTCCCTTTCAACAGCAGGTTTCTTTGACCAATAAGTCGCCAGAACCGGCCCTGAAATGTTATGCCAGGCAGCAGCCAGCACGCTTGGCAATGCTGCCAATGGACCAAAATGAGCGGTAGCAAGTGCAACGCCCAGACCTGAGTTCTGCATGCCAACTTCAATAGCAATTGCTCTTCGGTTTACTTCATCCTGACCAAGCACTTTTCCTGCAAAGTAGCCAAGCAGGAGTCCGAATCCATTGTGGAGCATGACAGCTGTAAAAATCAGAAGCCCTGATGCGGCAATGGTTGCTGAATTGCCTGAAACGACTGCAGCCACAATCGTGATAATTGCCGCTACTGAAATAAGCGGTAAAACAGTTAAGCTTTTTTCCACGGCTGCCGGGAAGAATTTCTTGATAGCCAAACCAAGAACAATCGGTAGAATGATAACCTGGACAATAGACATAAACATGGCAACAGCATCAACCGGCATCCACTGTCCCGCAAGCAACAGGAGTAGCAGCGGTGTCATGATCGGCGCCAGTAGAGTTGAAACGGAAGTCATGGCGATGGACAATGGTACATTTCCCTTTGCCAGATACACCATAACGTTAGAGGCCGTTCCCCCTGGTACACATCCGAGCAAAACAAGTCCGGCTGCCAATTCTGCCGGCAAATTCAAAAGTTTCGCAATGACGAAAGCGACAAGCGGCATGATAATGAACTGTGCACAAACACCGATTAACACAGGCAGAGGTTTCGTAAAGATGATTTTAAAATCGACTGCCTTCAGTGTAAGCCCCATTCCAAACATGACGACGCCGAGTAGGATGGTGATATAGCCTCCCAACCCTAAAAATGGGTCTGGAAACATAAAGGCAATAACCGATGTTAAGATAACCCACACCGCAAAATATTTTCCTGCAATGGTACTGACCGCTTCTAATACCTTCATATCATCACGCTCCTTCTTTTGTCTTTAAGATTTTATTTGGGTTGAAAAGATTATCTGGATCAAGGGCACGTTTGATTTTTTCCATAACCTGAAGCGCCTGACCATGTTCTTCTTGCTGATACTTCTGCTTGCCTATCCCTACACCATGCTCACCCGTACAGGTACCGCCCCGTTCGAGAGCATAGAGAACAATTTGTTCATTGAACTTTTCTGCTTTTGCCACCTCTTCGGGATTACTCATATCAATCATCAGGAGTGTATGGTAATTTCCGTCCCCCACATGTCCGACGATTCCTCCAGGAAGTCCCAGTGTATCGACCGCTTCCCTCGCATGGCTGATAGCGCCAGAAAGTTCTGAAATCGGCAAACAAACATCCGTCACCATCATTTTCTTTCCTGGATGGCCATGGATATAGGCATAAGCAAGGTTATGTCTGGCCTCCCACAAGCGATTTCTTGCTGCATTATCAGTTTCAAATTCTATATCGAGACAATGATGGTCTTCAACAATTTCTCTTGTAAATGCGACATCCTGCTTCAAGCCGGCTTCATTGCCGTGAAACTCCAAAAAGAGTGTTGGGCTTTCGTTATAGTTTGTTTCACTGAACAGGTTTACCTGCTTCATGGATGGTTCATCCACAAGCTCCACCCTCGCAATCGGAACACCTGCCTGTAATATGGAAACAACCGCTTCAACCGCATCGTTCAATGATGGAAAAGAAGCTCTTGCTGCCATCACGTGCTCCGGAATTCCATAAACTCTTAATGTCAATTCCGTAAAGCAGCCAAGCGTCCCCTCTGAACCAACGAATAAACCATTCAAATGGTATCCGGATGAGGATTTAGCAGCTAAATTACCTGTATGTATGATCAACCCATCAGCAAGTACCACTTCAAGATCACGCACCTGATCACGCATGACTCCATATTTTACAGAAGTAGTTCCGCTGGCATTCGTTGCTGCCATTCCGCCAAGCGTAGCATCCGCTCCCGGATCCACAGAGAAAAACAATCCATACTTTTTTAATTCCTTGTTGAGCTGTGTGCGGGTCACACCAGGCTGCACCCTAACAAGAAAGTCATTCTCACGTACTTCGAGAACTTTATTCATAAGCGAAAAATCAATCGTAATTCCATGTTCGTACGGTATCACATGCCCCTCAAGACTGGATCCCAGTCCAAAAGGAACAATTGGAACTTTGTATTTGTTTGCCAGCTTCACAATTTCACTGACCTGCTGGGCGGTTTCCGGAAAAACAACCAGGTCAGGAAGACTCTCCATATGATATGATTCATCCCTGCCATGTAATTCTCTTACTGTCTGATTTTCTGTCACCTGCTGCCCAGTAAGAAACTCTCTTAAAGCCTGCAGGAGGGTCATACTCGCTGTTTCCATCTCTACTCCTTCTTTCTTATTCGAGGAATTTGGTCAAACCAATGTCATAATTGGTCCAACAAGTTAAATTAATTATACTAACTTATCAGAAAAATTCAATTATTTATTTTATTATTTTTATAGTATTGATTAATAGATTTTAGGTCTGTTACATTTAGGAAAGTAAGAGAGGCCTATTTTGAAAAGAGGGTACGGGGAATGACAGAGAAAAAAAAGACCTATCTGCTTTTAGCAGATAAATTGATAGAATGCTATTTGGGAGGAAATCTTAAACCAGGTGAACGGCTGCCTTCAGAAAGAGAATTGGCAGTTCAATTCAATGTCAGCCGGACAACCATCAGAGAAGCCCTCAGAACCCTGGAACTGAACGGGCTCATCGATATCCGCCAGGGAGGCGGAAGCTACGTTAAAGTCTCTGATATCCAATCAAGCAAAGAAGTGATCCTCACAGCTGTCAAAGCAGAAAACCCGCTGGTATATGAAATGCTTGAACTGAGGCGTGCACTGGAAGCTGAATCCTCCTTCCTTGCAGCCAAAAGAGCCACCCCGGCAGACCTGGAAAAGCTGCGTATTGCTTTACATAATATGGCGCTGTCCATAAAAGATCCCGAGTTAGGGTTAAAAGCAGATCTGGACTTTCACGTCGGAATTGCCGAGGCCACCCATAACTCGATTTTCATTGAATTGATCCATACCCTCAAAGGACATATGGAAGAAACCATTAGAGCTACCCAGAATCATCGGTTTAAGGATCTGTCCCGTTACGAGGATACCATCGAGGAGCATAAGGAAATTTATCTGGCTATTGCTTCTGGAAATGGGGATAAAGCAAAGGAATTGATGGAGGGGCATATTACGAAAATCAGGGCGGAACTGGTGGAGTCGATGATTTTATAAAAACAAGCAGGCACCAATCAGGTACCTGCTTCTATCAGCTCAGTTTCCAGCTCTATTTCATCATCTAAATATTTCGTCGTGCTATACCCATAAATCTCCAGTGATTTAGGAGTCACTTTCTTGCCATGTATCTGTGTACTTTGAACAGTAAAGAAGTGGCGGGGCTGCTCAATTTCTTCGTATATTTTTGGCGTAATCTTTTTCATATCATACTCTTTTCCATTTTGATCTATAATAATTCCTTCATGATCCATCTCCATTGAGAAATCATCACCTTCTTCAGTCACCAAATTGTAATGAAGTGATTCATACGCCCGATTCTTAATTTCGTAATTGCTGAAAACAACAGTAGCAGACTGACCCATTTCCACCTTATCTATTGAAATGGTACTGCCCGCATATTCAAAGGTTTGCGGATATTCCTTCGAAGCATTAAGGGCAATCGTTTTATTGTCTACAATTGACAAATAAACACTATCGAATCGAACTTTGACTTCATCGGTTTCTTTTTCAAATAGTGGTTTAAAATGCGCCTGGAACTTGCTCCATCTTAAATCAGGCTGTGCATGCACGTATGAGTTCCCGTATAAATCAGCTTCAGCTACTTTTTTGTTAATTTCCAGATTTTTAAAATTGATCATGTCAATCCGCTTCTCCGGCTGTTCATTTTTGAGCCCATATTGCAGAATTGTTCCTGTTGGAGCAAGGATTAGTTTATCAATCAAGACTGCTATCCCCTCAATTTCAACTTCTTCATTCAATGCATACTCGATGGAGGGACTTTTTGTAACAGGAATGTCAAAGTTCCACTTCCCTTCTTCCGGTTCCATATTCACAAATGAATCTGAAGAGTTTCGTTTTAATTTCATAATCTTATTAATATTGAGCTGAATGGTGGCTTCATTTTCTTTCAGCGGCCTCAGACTCATTTTCCCATGATAAATGTTCTTTTCCTTTTTATTAAGATCTGACTCCATTTCTGGCGGTATATACATAGGATAGGTATTTGCCGCCATTATTTTCATTTCGTCCTCAATAAAAATGCCATCATCAATGTTAATCATATATTGATTGTTCTCATTGGCATCTTCTATTTCATAAAAAATAAGAGTTTGAATCTCATCAGCAATTACACTCTTAATCTTTATTTTAACCCCATTGCTTTCAGCTTCCAGCCCGAGCCTTTCACCTAAATCCTCCTGGAGAAAAATGCGCAGCTCCTGATTTTCTTCTGTCAATGAGAAATAGACTTTCGAAAAAATCCCGGTGAAAAAACCTGTGCACATGAAGAAGACGAGGACACTTGCTGAAATAAGTCCAATTCTTTTACGCTTAGTCTTTTTTTGTTTAAGGAGATTTTCCCTTTGTGAGACTCGTTCTTTTACGTTTTCTATGAAACCTGCAGGTATGCTGAATGTCTCAATGGTTTCAGAGAAGTTCAAGATGGTTTCCTGCAGAGATGCCAGATCATCCTGGCAGTTATGGCAATGATAGATATGCATTTCAAAATCGATTTTCCGCGGCCGTTCCAGTTTTCTTTCCAGGTAATTTACATAAAGCTTTTGGTATTCATTGCAGCCCTGATAGTCCTCTCCATTTCCCAATCCTTTTCTGAGCAATTGGAACCCTGAAAATAAAAACCCCTTTATCTGTTCAGATGACAATTGAAGAAGCTGTGCGGTTTCCTCTCTGGAGATTCCTTTTATATAGGTTAAGACCAGCACCTCTCTTTCCTGCTCTTTTAACTGCTGCAGTGCATGAAATACACTTTCCTCTGAAGCTATTAAACTATTTTCAATAGAAAGCTCCCTGCAGATACGAATAAAAATAGATAAAACCCGCAGTTCAAATGATGTGCTGTTCTTAAACTTCGGCAGCTCCTTATGCACCTGTAAAATGGCACGATAAAATAGCTCCTCAATTTTAAGTTGGTTCCCCAGATAGGACCAGCCGAGTATATAGAGGGATCGCTGATGCTGATCGAACCATTCAACAATGGATTCTATTTCTTTTACACTTATCGTCAAGGGTAAAACAGGTTTATTTTTTGCTGGGATGATCAAGAGCATTCTCCCCTCAATGTACCTAATTATTTGTATATTTGATTTTATTATAACGATTAAAGTGATATTATTCACCAAAATTTGGATAACTAAATCTTGTTCCCTTAAACAAATAAAAAACTCCTTTTGCAGAGTTCTGCAAAGGAGTTTTTACAATGAAAAGCTATCTATATCCTTCAGCATTGGCCGGTTTCCCCGCCTCCTGGACCTCAACCAGATATCTGAAAGCCTCCGGCTGAGAACCATCCAGATCATGAAAATGATACATTTTCGCCAGCTCCCCGCTTGAAAAGGATCCGCCGTTCAGCCGATTTTTATCAGGATCTTTTGCAATGGCACTAATTGCCCGTCCTATATACCTTGGTGTTTCAGATATCACAAAATGAGGCTCTTTTTCGGCAGCATCCTTCCAATTCTCCTCTGTGACCCCAAACACCTCGAGCATGATTTCTGAACGCATCCATCCGGGTGAAACAGCAACCGCGGTGCAGTCAAAAGGCGAAAGCTCGTGGGCCAATGCCTTGGCCATACGGATGACAGAGCTTTTGGCCAAGTCATAATAAAGAGACACCCGGTAGCGATGTTGGTTGTACTCTTCTGTTCCGTCTGTTACTTCGACTACTAATCCCCCTTTGTTTTTGATTAAAAGCGGAAGGGCATAATGACTTGTGATAATATGAGTATCAATCGCCAGACGAAGCATTCTCATTCCCTTCTCCATGGAATGCTCCCAGACAGGAATGTCCCATTCAATCAAATTTTCGCCTCCCCATATATCATTAACGAGGATATCCAGCCTGCCTTGTTCTCTCTCAATCTTTTCAATCAATGATTGCACCTGATTCGGTATGAGATGATCCACTTGAACAGCTATTCCAGTTCCACCCAGCTCATTGACCAATTCAGCCGTTTCTTCAATGGTTTCCTTGCGTCCATATTCCGACGTCTGTTTTCGTGTTGTACGGCCTGTAATATACACTGTCGCACCTGCAGCTCCGAGTTCCATGGCGATGCCGCGGCCAGCTCCCCGTGTTCCGCCGGCTACCAGCGCTACCTTCCCTTTTAATGAATTCATTCCGATCTGCCTCCTTTTATGTTATATCTATACTATAATCATTAATGTTGACATCTAATGTCATATTTAAAACTTTTTTAGCAGGGGTGAACAGATTGCGTGCAGACAGACTCATTGCGATCGTATTATTGCTTCAAAATAACGAAAGAATGACCTCAAGGGAATTGGCAAAAGAGTTAGAGGTAACGGAGCGGACTATACACCGGGATATGGAAGCCTTAAGTGCCGCTGGCATCCCTGTTCTGGCTGAACGTGGAAAATTCGGCGGCTGGAAACTGCTTGAGAATTACAGAACAAATCTTACCGGGTTAAAAGCAGCAGAAATCAAGGCATTGCTTCTCTCCCCCTCCTCCCAGCACCTTGCAGACCTCGGCATCAGCAATAATTGGAAAGAAGCACGACAAAAACTTCTGGCGGCCATTCCTGCTCCACTGAAAGAGGATGTGAAAGACATTTCCAACCGGATTCATATCGATACCGGCACGTGGAGGCAAACACCACGGGAAATGAAGTCCTTTGGAATCGTACAGCAGGCCGTTTGGGAGGAGAAAAAACTTCAGATTCAATACGAAAAAGCAGATAAACAAACAAGCGAAAGAATAGTTGAGCCGTTAGGACTGGTTGCCAAAGGGAACACTTGGTATCTAATAGCTGGGTCTGATGAAATGATAAAAACCTACCGTGTTTCAAGAATAATTGATGCCGAGGTGATTAATGAGAATTTCAGCTGGCCGAATGACTTTGATCTCGCAGACTATTGGCAGGAATTGAAGCAAAGATTTATTAGCAGCCTGCCTAAATTTGAGGTGGAAGCGGAGATTTCACCAGCCATTCTTCAGCGGATTAATTTTACCGGGCGATTTGTTCAAGTACTTCACACGGATTCGCCTAAGGAAAATGGATGGATTCCTGTAACCCTTAGCTTTGATACCGAACAAGAGGCTAGAGAGTATATACTAGGGTTCGGTAATCAGATAAAGATTGTACACCCGGTTTTCCTAAGGAAAAGTGTGAGGGAGATGGCTGAAGGTGTTGTTGATTTGTATAAGGAAAATGGGGAATAGCTGAAAAGATATCTCCAGACTACTAGCGACTAGGATCCCATACCCCAAAACCGAGACTCCATTATTTCTGAGGCTCGGTTTTTTTAAAGATGCATTACCTCTCAGAACTAAACGAATTATCCCAGACGGATTCAGCACCATTGCTCCCGCTAAGAAAGCCAATTACATTTTTGAATATTGCTTTATATACCGAGGAAATCGTTCACATAATTGTTGATAATTTTTTAAAATTCAAAATTTAAATGATGCGAAATGTGGTATTATTTTCTCTGAAGATAATCCAATCGAAAAATCGCTACTCGAATCTCCTTAAACTCCACTCAAACCTCCCAGTTAAAACAGTGATCCTTAAATCCCTTGGTCAAAATCATCTCTCATACTACTATCTCAATCATAATTTCCTATAAATATATACATGTGAAAGGAGTGGTTTGCCATGTAAACTAACCCACAGCACCATTAATAACAATTTGAATTTGAAGGAGGAATATTAAATGGGTCATGATATATATGGCTGGAATAAAGCAAGGGAAGAAATAGCTTATGCCCGTTTTAGCATGGGGAATAGCAATGCCATGCTGCTGTACGGTTTACTTGATGCAAATCAGTTCTATGCGGGAGTTAGTGGATCAGGTAAGAGTTCGAATTTCTCGTTACAACAATTTGAAAAGGCTTTGAATGAATATAACAAACTTTTTAATACTAATGCTTCACTGATTGAAAGTGAGTGTACATCTTGGGATCAAAAACAGATCCTGCATTTTATCCAAAACTGTTTGGCAACAGCACAGAAAGAAAAAAGTGTGGAAGTGTATTTTGGCTAGTGTTTTATAAAATGAAATAAGGAATTTCCTCTAAGCCCAATCTTGTGGTCATCCACCCAATTCATCCTCAGTCTTTAACTTAATAACTATTTCTCTAGATGCCTAGAGCATTTTTCTCAGACTGGCTCGCATTATTCCAAAACCGGGCCGTAATCATTTCTTTGGCCCGGTTATTATTAAATTGCTTTACCTTATCCCCTATACTTGATCGTTAGTCCTTTTAAGAAGTTTCTGGCAAAATTGTCTAAGCAAACTTTATAATTTTTATGACCTTCTTTTCTTAAAAAGGCCCCGAGCTCACCTTTTGATACGTTTAATCCAGCTTTTTTGAATATATCTAACATGTCCTCTGTTGTTAAGGACAAAGCGATTTTGATTTTCTTTAAAAGGATATTGTTTATGTTTGAATAATTTTCAATGGTCGGTTCTGGCGTATTTGTTTGACCTGGTTTCGGCTCCTGTCTACCTCTTTTATAGATAATAAAGCCATTAAAAAAAGAATTTAACATACTATTTGTCAATATTATTTGGCTGTCATTTTCTTCTTCATCATCAGACTTTTTGAGAATCCTTACCACCTCTGGTACTGACACTTCAGTTCCTCCAAGTTTAAAGATCTCTGCCATTTCACTATTTTTGATTTCTAACGCATATCTCAATCGAATTAATATATCATTATTATCCATGAATTAATTTCCTCCTAATTTAATGCTCTTTGCTGCTTAACTATTTTCAGTCTATCATCACTATAGCCTCACAATACATAGAAACAGAAACAATTATCCTCTGATTGCCTAAAAAGAATATATGAATGGCACAAAAAAGCCGCACAGCATTCCACTATGCGGAAATCATATATATAGTTGGCGGGACCGCCTGGGAATCGAACCCAGCTAACCTGGCACGCAGGTCACAAGCGGTTTTGAAGACCGTGGAGGGCACCAGCACCCCAATCAGCCTGTAGCATTCTTATTGTATTATAACATTTTCTTGCTTTAGTTTCTATCTTGAAATGCGAAAAACCTTTTGTTTTTCAATGTTTCACCTATATTCTCCAAATTACAAACAATTATTCATGCAACACTTTCAATGACCACTGAATAATCCAATACAACTTTTTGTTGTAAGATCGATACAAAACCTTGAAAAAAAACACCCAAGAGGGTGTATGAAGAAGTATTAATAGGTCGGTACTTTATTTAAACTTGATTGCGCAACAGTAAGTATATTACCCTTTTCATCCTTTACCCCATAAACATTCAACAGGGAATTTATTATCTCTCCATATTCTTTATTTGATGCAGGGTCAACATAAACACCGTCAATTAGACCACTTAAGTCAATAGGTATCTTAATGCCAGATATTTGCTCTTGGTTGTCAAATTCCATTTTCTTATTACCCTTACCATCCTCCAATTTTTGGAAATTCATCAAAACTACACGAAACTTACTTTCATGTTCAAAAGGTTGCCTTTTGTGAAAAAAGACAGAAGAATGTGGATAGTTCTTAATATGCTGTTCACTGAACTTGCCATGATCATAATCAATGTATTCTACTTCATCAATCATTACCCTACTCGTAGATTCAAGAGCTTTTCTTAATTTTCCTATCGTAGTTTTGATAGCAATTCCCTGCCTGTTATTCGTATATTGACTCCACATAGCCTGTGACTCAATATCATTTCTATGCCAACAATTGATAAAGTGAGTTTTTCTTAATTTAGAATAGTAAGAAAGAAAACTCTCCTTGTTATTTACATTTACTTCCTGTATAGAAACCCAATCTCCTTCATCGTTTATTCTCATCCTTGCGCTTTCATTGCCTTCCATTTTCAATGATCTAATAATTTCTTCTATCCTTAAGTCTCTAAGTGAAGAATCAAAAGCAGTATATGCACCCTCAAATTTATCATCTAGCAAAAATGCCTGATTCAGAAGTGTTGAAAATAAATGTAAACTCACCTTGACATTCAACCAAATGTAAAGTACGCTTAACTCACACCGATTGTAAAGTTGACTTTACAAAAATAATCGGAGGTGTGGAGAAGTTGAAAAGCCGTATAAAAGATCTGCGCAAAGAAGCAAAAATGACGCAAGAGGACCTGGCCGTACAGGTTGGCGTCTCGAGACAATCCATCATTGCGATTGAATCGGGGAAGTATAATCCATCATTGGAACTCGCATATAAGATTTCAAAGGTATTCGGTCGGATCATTGAAGAAGTCTTTATTTTGGAAGAAGGGGGAGAGGAATAATGGCAGTACAAATTGGTGGATTGGTAGGATTATACGGAGGGGCTTTGATGGGTATATTAGCTTGGTGGTTTGGCCGCCGTATGGCCAAAAAGCAGCGTGGGCTGGATGAACTGCATGACCATATTTGGCAAAAGGCCAGGTCCATTTCTTGGTTTTTCACCCTTGCATCCATCTATATTTTATTTACTCTTGTCATATTCGGGATTGAACTAAACGCCGCCATGGTTCTGGGAGTCATCATGCTTGTTCATATGGCGAGCTGGGGTATTACAGGCGTGATACTGTCCATCAATATGAATATGTCAGAGCCTTTGAAACCTTCTAAGGTCAAATTCGGAATTTCCGTCGTGGCCGTGTCACTTATTATTTTTACGATTCTTTCTATTGCTACCGGCAACTGGTGGTTCCTGCTTGCCAGCGTTCCACCAAACACGATGGGGCTGATTATTGCATTGACTCCGGAAAAAAGCAGTGAAGAATTTTGATGAAAAAGGAGGAAGTTACGATGACACACGAGGCAAAAAAATTGATACCAGGTTTAGGCACGCTCATTAAGATACAACCTGATGAGGTTAGTTTTCAAATAGAGCACCAAGCCGACTCTACAGCAACAACACTTCCTGAGTTAGTAGCTGACTATAACGAGCTATTAGCTAAGCTTCAGGCAGCAGGGATTATGAAAAAGGAATAAGTGAGTAAGGTTCGGTAAGAGAAAAGAATCAAAGAGAAGGTTTAAGGTATATCTTACTTTTGTGGAAAATAAGTTTCAGAGTGTTTGATTTTTTTATGAAGAAGCGGGAGATACGTCCCTGCGCTTCCTATGGCTAAAACCCTTGCGGTTGTATGTATAGTTGGCGGGACCGCCTGGGAATCGAACCCAGCTGACCTGGCACGCAGGTCACAAGCGGTTTTGAAGACCGTGGAGGGCACCAGCACCCCAATCAGCCCCGTAAAGACTCTTCCTATTATAAGGGCTAACGGAGCTGCTTTCAAGACTTATGCCTCCTTTCTTGTCGTTTCTCGGGACAAGGCTTATAATAAGAACAGGAAAATATGTGTGTAGGTGAAGGAAAATGCTAGAAGGCTGGTTTATGTATTTTATATTGTTCTGGGTTGTCATTCTGATTTCGTTCTTTGCGATTGGCGGTTTTTTTATGTTCCGCAAGTTTTTAAAGCGCATGCCGAAAGAAGACGGCAAATCGGATTTGGATTGGGAAGAGCATTATGTCAATGAAACGCGGCATTTATGGCAGCAGAGGGAAAAAGATTTGCTGGAGGATCTCGTAAGTCCAGTTCCTGAACTATTCAGGGATGTTGCAAGAATGAAGATTGCCGGCAAAATTGGAGAACTTGCTGTAAATGAAAAGGCAGATCAAATTGATCAGGACCTTCTGATTCGAGGCTATATTCTAGCCACGCCGAAACGGGACCACAAATTTCTGCGCAAGAAGTTGACAGAAAAACAGATAAGTATCACGCCATATGAACATTTATTCTAAGCCATTTCGGAAGACCGAAATGGTTTTTTATTTTTTCCGACTTTAAGAAGGATACTCACCACCTATATTGAATAGAAATGGAGAGTAACTCTATCCATAAAGGAGTAATCCAATGACTACAAAAGAAGTCTTATTAAAACAGCTATCCGCCTGCCTCGACCAGCCCAATTGGTTTGTCCCGCTATCAGCTGCCATCGGAGGATTATCAGCAAAAGAAGCATCTTATAAGTCAGGAACCGGTAATTCCATCTGGCAGATTGTCACCCACCTTACCTTCTGGAATGACCGCTATCTAACCAGGTTCAAAGAATTGCCGCTCTCCCAAACCCATATCGCCAATGACGAAACTTTCAAGCTCAATGAATCCGTTACTGACGAGGATTGGCATTCTGCCATAAAAGCTCTTCAAAATGGCTTGACTGAGTGGATCAAAGCCCTTGAAGAAAGCAGTGAAGACAAGCTTCTCTCCTCCGCCTATAAGGAACCGATCGAATCCTGGTCGTCTGTCATTTCAAACTTAACCATCCACAATGCCTATCACATTGGCCAAATCGTAGAAATCCGGAAAATGTATGGACTATGGGACCCCAAAAATGGAGTCCATTAAATAACAATGCAAAAGCCGCCGAGCGCAATGCCAGGCGGCTTTCAATCTATTAAGTTGTTTTGGGATTTCCCGATCCGTTCAGCTCGTGATGAAGCCTCCGATAATTCATATACATGGCAATTCTCCACGGTACAATCATCGAAAATGCGAGAATCCAGAACATGCCGCTCAGCTGTCCATAGTCGATGGTTGAGCTAAGAGCTATTTTTCCAATGATGCGGGCTACAAGCAACCCTATTAATATAAAAGCAAATGCTTTGGAGCGCTTCAGATAAATTTCGCTGTCCCTGATTTCAAAGGAGGATGTTTTAATTAAAAGGATGGAAAACAGCATTCCAACTGTGGCTGCTTCCAGGATCTCCAATGGAGTAACACGAAAATAAGGAACGGTAAACATAAGAGCACCTGTGCTCATAAAAATCGGCGGCAAGATGATTTTCTTTGCCGAAGCCGGCTTTTTTGCAGCCTTCATGCGGATGAACATAGCGAAGATTGCCATAAATACGGCACCGATTGATGAAATTAATACAAAGTCCATTCGATTTCATCCTCTATTTCATTTGATTACTAACCATATTATATCTTATGATTACTACCATATTATATCTTACTAGGCTTGATTAAGGTACTCAGAAGGATAAAAGTTCATCAAAAAAAGCCACTCCAGCTGATACCCGGACAAATCCTTATGTCCAGGGTACCCCGAGTCAGCTCTTAACTTAATACCCGATTTACCGCTTCTAATACACGGCCTTCATCAAATGGTTTTATTATAAAATCCTTCGCGCCGGCTTCAATGGATTCAACCACTACCTTCTGCTGGCCCATGGCTGAACACATGATAACTTTTGCATTAGGGTTGTCCCTCTTAATTTCCCGGACTGCCTCAAGCCCGCTCATTTCTGGCATCGTAATATCCATCATCACCAGATCCGGCTTCAGATTTGCGAATAGGTCCACGGCTTCCTTTCCGTTTTCCCCTTCTCCCACAATTTCATGGTCGGCTTTTTTCAGAATGCTGCTCAGCGTAACCCTCATAAACTTCGCATCATCAACTATTAAAATTCTCGCCACCGCTGTTTCCCCCTTGTAGTGCATTGGAAGTTATATCTCTATTATACTACATATATAGTAAAAAATACCCATAATAACATTTATTTAAACCTCTCGCAGAAAAAAATCATTCCTTTAGAGAGATACATTAATCCACTCCGTAAGAACACATATTTCAATATATCGAACTATCTGATATATTTCAATTGAAAGATTATGACAAATTTCGACCAGCTGTCATAGCCCTTTTTCCTTATAACAAAAAAAGAGGCACATTCCCAACTTGAATGTGCCCTTGCTTTTAGAAACCAGTAAATCCGCCAAATAACGGTGAAAGGAAGATAATGATTTTTGTCATCCAGTCAAAGAATAATACTACACCCATAATCATCATCAACACACCGCCGATTTTCATAATCTTGGCGCTGTTTCGCCTGATCCATTGCATTTTCCCGATGAAGAAGGAAAGAACAAAGAATGGAATAGCAAAGCCAAGAATATAGGCAATCATGTAAACCATTGCAGAATTCGGATTTGAGACAGCTAATGACCAAACCGCCCCTAAAATTGGACCTGTACATGGGGTCCAGCCTGCTGCGAATGCCATTCCGATCAGAACAGATCCCAGAAGGCCTGATGGACGATTCTTAAATTCAAACCGCCTTTCTTTCATAAGAAATTCAGGCTTAATAATGCCTACAATTAATAATCCAAAGATAAATACAAAGATGGCGCCAATTTGCCTGATTAAATCCTGGTATTGCTGAAAGAATTGACCAAGCATGGTTGTTCCAAACCCAATTGCGATAAAAATGGCCGAAAATCCGATCAGGAAGAATAGTGTATGAAGCATGCTCCTTCTCTGCATCATCGCATTTTCTTCTTTAATTTCCCCTACAGACATTCCGGTGATATACGATAAAAAGGCCGGATATAATGGCAGGCAACAAGGTGAAACAAAGCTTAAAAACCCTGCACCTAATGCAATAAATACATTCAAATCTGTCATAGTCACAACTCCTGATACTCATTCATTCCAATTTCATTCTAACAAATCCCATCTAGAAAAGATAATGGATAGTATGTGAACGTTTTGTGTCACAAGCTGCTACTAAAATTCATATTTACTTTCAACCTGGAACATGTAATTTTAATGTAAATGTTACTAAAGTTTAAAACAAGTTTCTTTTGAATTTATTACCATAATTCGATATACTAGTATAGATCTTAACAAATTCTGTTAGTATCTTTCAGCTTTTGACATGGATTCAAATTGGCAAAGTAAAGCCTACATATAAGAAATGATCAGAGAGGAATTATTGGCCATGTGTAAACAGGAACTGCTTACATTAATCGAACAAAAAAGAACAGAGTTAATTCAAGTGGCCATGAAAAGCGGCTTAAGCTCTGCCGCAGCAATCCGATACAGCCAGGAATTGGATGCCCTATTAAATGAATATAACCGAAGCTTCATTAAAAAAGTGCAGACACATTAAAAAACAGCCATGCAGTACCTGCAGGCTGTTTTTTGTTACTCCATTAACCTGCTGCATCCTCCACTTTTTCAGCAGATCCATTCTGCAGCAGGTACATTTTATGATACAATCCCCGCTTCGCAAGCAATTCCTGATGCGTTCCTTTTTCTACTATTTCCCCTTGATGAAGAACGAGAATCAATTCGGCATCCTGTATGGTAGACAAGCGATGAGCAATCGCAATCGTCGTGCGGCCCTTTCTCATTTCTTTCAGTGCTGTCTGAATGGCTTCTTCTGTTTCAGTATCAATATTAGCTGTTGCTTCATCCAGTACAAGAATTTTCGGATTGGCAGCAATCGTTCTTGCAAAAGCAATAAGCTGTCTTTGCCCGCTTGAAAAAGTCGATCCCCTCTCCACTACCGGATGGTCATAACCGCCTTCCAACCTTTCTATAAAAGGATGAGCCTGAACAAACTGAGCTGCAGCTTCAATCTCAGCATCTGTCATACTTTCATTATGCAGCATGATGTTATCCTTGATCGTCCCGTAAAAAAGGAAAGGATCCTGAAGGACGAGACCCATTTTTGTACGCAATTCTTCTGCTGGGTATGACTTAATGCTTCTTCCGTCAATTAGTATATCACCGCGTTCATATTCATAGAATCGCATCATTAAATTAATGATAGAGCTTTTGCCGCTGCCGGTATGGCCTACGAGGGCAACGGTTTCACCCGGTTTGGCAGAAAATGAGATGTTTTTTAAAACATCCCGTTCGCCGTCATAGGAGAAGCAGATGTTCCTGAACTCAATCTCTCCCTCCTTGATTTCAGCAGAATTGCAGGCCTCCTGTGCTGGGGCAGCCTCCTTTTCGTCCAGCAGCGCAAACGCTCTTGAAGAGGCAATGATGGCCTGCTGATACATGGAAAGCCTCATCATAATCTGATTCACAGGCTCAAAAAAGCGGTCCAGATAGCTTACAAAGGCATACAGCACACCGATTTCAATGGGACTGTTAAAAGAAGAAATCCCAAAGAAGCTCAATACAATAATAAGTGCCAGAACATACACGAGGTCAATGGCCGGTCTTAACAGCAGACCATCCATTTTGATATTGCGCATCCCTGCCTTATAATGCTGCTCATTAATATCGCCAAATTCCTTTCGCAGCCTTCTATCCTGTCTGAATACCTGGATGATCGACATTCCCTGCAGTGATTCACTCAGTTTTGCATTCAGCTCACTCAGCCTTTCCCTTAGGTCCATATAGAAAACAGAGCTGTATTTGCGGTAAGTCCGGATAATCATAAAAAGAATCGGGAGAATTACCAGACAAAACAGGGCAAGCTTCACATTCAGGATAAACATCGCCACAAAGATCCCTGTCAGAAGGAAGGCTCCCTGAATGAAGGTAACCAGGACACTGACAAACATATCTTTAATCGCCTCTGTATCATTGGTAACCCGGGAAACAATACTTCCCGCCGGCGTTTTATCAAAGTACTTTAAACCCAGTGACTGTACCTTTGAAAAGACATCCACACGCAGCTGCTGAATGATTTTCAGCGCGATTTCCTGAAATTTGAGCAGCTGAAAATAGGATACCAGCACATTCATGATCTGAATGCCCAGATAGGCTGCACCCAGGGCAAATAACGGCTCAAAAACCAGATTTCCAGGTGTTAAATAATCATCGATAAAAATCTTAACAAGAATCGGACCCAGGATGTCTCCAATCGTTGTTAACAGAAGCAGACTGAAGGCAAGTGTGATTGTTTTTTTATGCGGTTTTGTATAGGAAAGCAGCCGGAAAAGGACCTTTCGCTGCTCTTTTTCCTTCATAATCGGTGTCTTTTCCATTGATTTATCCCCCATGCTCTACAAGCTCCTCCAGCTGCTGCCGCAGATACATATTTTTATACCAGCCGTCTTCAGCCATTAGTTCAGCATGAGTTCCCCTCTGAACGATCCTTCCTTCATCCAGCACTAATATTAGATTCGCATGCTGAATGGCACTCAGCCGGTGAGCAGTAATAATCGTTGTCTTGCCAGACCGCTCGGACCGCAATGAAGAAAGAATTGCTTCCTCAGTTTTCGCATCAACAGCAGAAAGGGAGTCATCCAAAATCAATACTTCCGGATTCATCATAAGTGCTCGTGCAATGGAAATACGCTGCTTCTGCCCACCGGAAAGCGAGACCCCTCTTTCACCCACAACGGTTTTATAGCCATCTGTGAATTCGAGAATATCTTCATGGATATTGGCCAGTTTTGCTGCCGCATAAATATCTTCAAAGTCTGCATCCGGCCTTGTGAAAGCGATATTTTCAGCAACGGTGGCCGAGAACAGGAAGTGCTCCTGCGGGACATAGCCAATCGCTTCCCTCAGTTTTTCGATTTTATAGCGATTTATTGGATGTCCGGCAAAAAGAATTTCACCTTTATAGCCTTCAAACTCACGGATCAATAGCTTCAGCAATGTCGTTTTGCCAGCACCCGTTTTACCTGCTACGCCGAGAGTCTCTCCTCTTTCCAGTCTAAAATGAATTTCTTTAAGCAGCGCTTCATGTTCACCCGGATAGGCGAACTTCTCAATCCTGTACTCAATATCACCACTTGGAACTTCATTGATTCCAGCCTCATCATTCTTAATATCGATTTCTTCTGCAAGAAGAGCAGAGACTCGATCATAGGAGGCGCGGCCTCTCTCGACAATATTGAACAGCCAGCCAAATGCCAGCATCGGCCAAATCAGGAGACCAAGATAGGTAGTAAATGAAACCAGCTGCCCGATTGTCATCTCTCCTGCAATAACATATCTTGATCCAAATGCAATTGACAGGAAGAAAGAAATCCCTACAATAATACTGATCGTCGGATCAAACAAAGAATCAACCCGTGCAACAGAAATGTTTTTTTGCACTACATCTTCAGACTGCCTGCGGAAATCTTCAATATCTTCTTTTTCCTGGCCGAATGTTTTAATGACTTTAATTCCTGAAACACTTTCCTGAGTTTTGTCATTCAGTGAAGAAAAAGCCTCCTGTGCTTTGTGGAACCGTTTATGAAGAAGTGTTCCATACCAGCTTGTGAGAAGTGCCATGAAGGGCATCGGAATCAAACAGATCAGCGTCAGCTTCCAGCTGATTGTTGCTGCCATGGCGATGATTACGAAACCGCCTGTCGCCAGTGAATCTACAAAGGTAAGGACACCAGCTCCTGCCGTCTGCTGAATGGCCTGCAGATCATTGGTTGCATGAGCCATTAAATCTCCCACCCGCTTTTTCTGGTAGAAGGACTGTGACATATTCGTAAAATGCTGATAAAGTCTGTTGCGCAGGAGTTTGGACAGCTTTACGGCTGAACCGAAAATCATAATCCGCCAGTAATAGCGGAGCACATACATCATGAGGGCAACAGCAGCAAGAAGTCCAACCCACATTAATAATGCTTTTGCAGTCAGCTCGCCATTTTTAATCGAATCGACCACAATGCCGACAACCTTTGGCGGGACCAGCTGAAGCAGAGCCACGAATAACAGCAGAATTATCCCGTTTACATAAGCCTTTTTCTCCTGTTTAAAAAACCACAACAAATCCCAAAAAACCTTCATACCCCATCCTCCGAAATCCATAATAGCTTAAATAGTTTATCAAATATTGAGAAAATAAGGAAGATTTTTTCCCCTAACAAAAAAAGCACCTAAATGGATGCTTCATTGCCCTAATGCTTCTATGCGGTTTATCAGGCTTGTTGCCTCCTTAATGGTAGTGAACAGCTCTGATTTCTCCAGCTGATCGAGTGCAAGGCTGCCGTCCTCCAATACTTTATTGATCTCAGCCAGAATCGCTTCATTCTGGGTCACCAGCTCCTGATGAACATCTTCTGCAAGTGTCGGGATATCCTGAAGGGCGATAAATTCCTCAACTTCCTGCTTAAGTGTCATCAATCTGTCTTCGAGTTCCTGCTTTAATGCCGGGTCCGCTGACGCCTCCTGAATCAGTTGCGGCGCCTCTTCGGCAAAGTCGCTTAATGTATTGATATGCTCAGTCGCTTCATTAACATAGCCAATGGAGTTATTCACTTCTCCCAAGACCGAACAGCCGCTTAATATCATGGAAACGGTAAGGAGCCCTAATAGAATTAATTTTTTCATTTTACTCGTTCCTTTCACGATTTGTCATAGTATATATACGGTCTGTTTCATAGAAGGTTGCATTTTGGATATAAAAAAACCACCTTTCTGTTATTGTAACAGAAAAGTGGTTTACGATGGGATGCTTGTCCCTGATTACTTGCCAGTCTGCTTGTTCATGGCATTCATCATTTGGTTGATCTTCTTTTGAGATGGCTTCATGCCCATTTGCATCATCATCATTTTAAGCATTTGTTCATTAATTGGCGGATTTTTCTCAAGGTAGCTCATCATATATTTTCGAGCAATGAAAAATCCTAGTGCTACACCGGCAAGAAGCGCCAGTACACCAACTAGAATGTACATACCCATACTAACTTCCTCCTTCATGTTGTCTATCATACAGTGTACTAGACCAAAGGTTATTATACAATATTTGCTTCAGTTTTTCTCTTATTTTAGACGAACTTTCTCTCTTTTATCGGTTTTAGCCACCCATAGCGCTTATGCTGGAGGTCAACAGCCAGAAAGGAAGACTCGCTTTTTCGCAGCACTTCGAAAAAAACTGTCTCTGCCTCATAGCTGCCGGCCGCTTCTAAAACCAGACTCCGTTCAAAAACTTCAAGCTTCGCCCTGCTTCTTTTACTCATCTCTATATAGTATGCACTTTTTTCTATGATAAAGTCTTTTTTTCTCTGAAGCTGCTGGTGGATATATTGATGCACTTTTAAACCCGGGATCGGCTTAGTCACAAAATCAATTTGCTTCGATAGAATAGCCTTCATTTCACCTGACGAACGCTCATACTCTTCAAACAGCTGAAAAAACATCCGCTCTCTGCCAAAATAATGGGACGCAAATTCATCTTCTATTAAATACAATTGATAAGCTCTCATCTGGCCCCTCCTTCCGGGACAATCCATTTCTTTCAATTATAAGTAAACAAATTTAAGGAATGTGTCTGAAGCTGTTAAAAACTTTCACTAATTTTGTCGAAAGCGAAGAATTCATTTGATTATGAGGATTCTTGGTGGAAGAAAATATGCAGTTTCACTATTTTACAAATATTCACTATTGCATATTCCCCGATTTGATTGCTTGTAACCTTGTTTTTTGATGATGGGCTGGCTATTTACCGCTTTGTGCGCAAAAAAGGAAGAGCCTCTCAGCTCTCCCTTCCCGGTTAATATTAACCCTGCAGCAACGCTTTTACACGTGCTACAACGTTGTCTACTGTGAATCCGTATTCTTCCATGATTTTTTCACCTGGTGCTGATGCGCCGAAGGTATCAATGGCAAGAACATCGCCTTCGTCTCCTGCATAGCGGTGCCAGCCAAGTGAAGATCCCATTTCAATAGCAAGACGTTTTTTGACTGTCTTAGGAATTACGCTTTCTTTGTACTCTTTTGATTGAGCTTCAAAGCGGTCCCAGGCAGGCATGCTTATTACAGATGCATGGATGCCTTCACCTTCAAGCGCTTTTTGAGCTTCAACTGCGAGGCTGACTTCTGATCCTGCAGCAAGCAATAATACATCTGCATTGCTGTTAGAAGCTGGAGATACAACATATCCGCCTTTTTGTACGCCTTCGTATGCCGCTGAATCCGTTCCTTTTAATGTAGGAAGGTTCTGACGTGTCAATACTAATGCAGTTGGCTTGTTTGTTGATTCAATTGCTGTTTTCCAGGCAGCTGCTGTTTCATTTCCGTCAGCGGGGCGGACAACAGACAGGTTTGGCATTGCACGCAATGCAGCAAGCTGTTCTACAGGCTCATGCGTTGGGCCGTCTTCACCGACAGCAATACTGTCATGTGTGAATACATACGTTACAGGCAGGTTCATAAGAGCAGCCAGACGGATTGCCGGGCGAAGGTAATCCGAGAACACGAAGAATGTTCCGCCGAATACTTTTAGTCCGCCGTGAAGCGCCATTCCATTCAAAGCAGCACCCATTGCAAATTCACGTACACCGAACCAGATGTTGCGGCCATCAAATGATTCAGCCGTAAAGTCACCAGTACCTTTTATCATTGTTTTGTTGGAGCCTGCAAGGTCTGCGGATCCGCCAAAGAATGAAGGCAGGTTCTGAGCGATAGCATTTAGCACTTCTCCGGAAGAAGCACGGCTTGCAAGGCTCTTTCCTTCTTCATAAACAGGGATGTCTTTATCCCAGCCATCTGAAAGCTCGCCATTGATCGCCTGGTCCAGCTGTTTTCCTAACTCAGGATATGCTTCTTTATACTGTCCAAAAAGGGCTTCCCATTCCTGCTGCTTCTTAGAGCCGCTTTCCACAACCTGCTGCTTGAAGTGTTCATATACTTCCTGTGGAACATGGAAGTCTTCTTCGAATGTCCATTTATAAGCTTCTTTTGTTAATTTCAATTCATCAGCACCAAGAGGAGCGCCGTGAACATCAGATTTGCCTGATTTGTTTGGAGAACCATAGCCGATGACTGTTTTCACTTCAATCATTGTCGGGCGGCTTTCATCCTGTTTCGCTTCTTCAATTGCTTTTGCGATTTCGTGAAGATCATTGCCGTCTTCTACACGGATGTACTGCCAGCCGTATGACTTGAAGCGCTGTGCAACACTTTCAGAGAAAGATCTATCAAGGTCTCCATCGAGTGAGATATCATTTGAATCATAAAGAACAACCAATCTGCCCAGCTTCAAGTGGCCGGCAAGGGAAGCAGCTTCAGCCGAAACGCCTTCCATAAGGTCTCCGTCACCGCAGATGCTGTATGTATAATGATCAACAACATTGAAGTTGTCTTTATTGTATGTTGCAGCCAGGTGGCGTTCAGCCATAGCCATACCGACAGCCATAGCAATTCCTTGTCCTAATGGGCCTGTTGTTGCGTCAACACCAGGTGTATGGCCGAATTCAGGGTGACCGGGCGTCTTGCTTCCCCACTGTCTGAACTCTTTAATGTCATTCATGGAAACATCATAGCCGGAAAGATGAAGAAGGCTGTATAAAAGCATAGAGCCATGTCCGGCAGAAAGAACAAAACGGTCACGGTTGAACCATTCTGGATTTTTCGGATTGTGGTTCATGAAGCGTGTCCAAAGTGTATAAGCCATTGGAGCAGCTCCCATTGGCATGCCCGGATGGCCGGAGTTCGCCTTTTCAATGGCGTCAATTGATAAAGTACGAATGGAACTGATGGATAGTTCATCTGTGTGATTAAACATTCATTACATCCTTTCGAGTAGTAATTCTTCACTCTTTTAATATTATCGGGTGTCCCTTTTTTTCACAACCAATAGGGTCAGGTAAAGGACAAAAAAAGCCGGTTTGTTACTATATTGACACAAAAAGACCCGGCATATGTAAAAAAAGCGGAGATAGATCAGTAATGCCATCTCCTCTATTAAAAGAAGGAATACAGCACAGTGTATCCCTTGCAATTATATTATTAGTGAAGGCGGTTTTTATTTTGGAAATCTTTCAGCTTTTTTGGAGTTACATCGTTCCCTTTCGGGTCAACGATTGTAACGCCTTTCAGCGTGTTTAACATACCAGAGCGGAAAGTCTCCAAATACTCTTTGCGCAAAGATGTCTGTTCTTTCGCTTCTGCTTCTGTTAGTCCGGATTCCTTGGCCTTCTTTGCCAGTTCATTAATTCGGGCAAGTTTTTGTTTAGGCAGCATTTATTAAAACTCCTTTATATCAAAAGTTTACCTTTGAATAATCTGATGGAAGTTTTTATTATACAGCAGCTTCAGATATGGAACAATACTGAAACTCAAATGCCATCATACTAAAAATGAGCACTTTTGACAAGGAAAGTGCTCTACTCAGCAAGTGAATCAATATGTTCTTTATACCTTCTATGGACAGTTGCTTTGGAAATATTATAGCCAAAACCTCTAAGCGTAGCTGCAATTTCAGCAAACGTTAACTCGTTTTTCCTCAACCGGACAATTTCCTCTATCGGCACCTCTATTCTTTCCCTGCCGCCATTTACTCCCTGATTACTTAGGTTTTTCTCGGGCCTGTATCCTTTATCAACAGCCCGTTGCATGCCGCGTTTGATTTTGATGTTATGCAGCTTTCTCTGATACTCCTCTACCATCCCTACGATACTGAGGACCATCGAATCTGATTCCGAAAGCTCCAGCTTTCCGTTATTCGAGATGCTATATAACTGGACTTCTTCTTTAAATATGCAATGGAGAATCGCAATCTTGGCATTTCCCCTCCCCAGCCTTGTTTCATCCTGGATTAGAACAACTTTAATATCCTTTTTTTTAATTAAGTCTAAAAGGACCAATATACCGTCTCTTTCGAGATCGTATCCGCTGGCCTGTTCACGGATGACCTTGACTACATCAAAGTCATGCGTTTTTGCCAGGTTCAAAAGCTCTTCTTCCTGTCTTGAAAGGGATGTTTCCTGAGTATCCTTTGTTGTACTAACTCTGCAGTAAATTATTGCTTTCATAACTTCTCCTTATTCGTTAAGGTCTGAACTGGCAAGCTCTTTATATGGCTGGTCATCCAGGGCTTTTACTGGAATAACAATTTCATCACCCGGAAAAATCCTACCTGCCGCTATCCCATTATTTCGTTCTACCCAATTTATAAATTGATCTTTTGTAAGAGAATGCTCAGAAGAAAAATTTTCAGCAATCTCCCATAAAGAATCACCTTCTGCAACAGTGACTTTCACAAACTTTTCCGTATCAGGCGTTTCTATTTGCATGAGCATTATAAATGATGCTGCCACACTTAAAGCGAAGAGAATAATAGCATAAGAATATGATTTCCACAATTTGTTCAGCATGATATACCACCTCTAAAAGAATGTATGTTCGTATTTGATGTTTTCATTATAGACCGAACACTTGTTTTGTGTCAACAAATATTCGAACTTATGTTTGTATCAAATGGTAATTGATGCTATAATTGAGACAATAAAAACACATACGAGGTGCGTAAAGATGGTGAAATTATCAAAAAGGCAGCAAGATATATTGGAGTTTATAAAAGAAGAAGTTAAATTAAGAGGATATCCTCCTTCTGTAAGGGAAATTGGGGAAGCAGTCGGTCTGGCTTCAAGCTCGACCGTTCACGGCCATCTCGCAAGGCTTGAAAGCAAAGGACTGATTCGCAGGGACCCTACAAAACCGCGTGCTATTGAAATTTTAGATTTGGACGAGGCTTCTAACATTCCCAAGGTCAGTGCAGTTAATGTTCCAATCGTAGGTAAAGTAACTGCAGGACAGCCGATAACGGCAATTGAAAATGTTGAGGAATACTTCCCGCTTCCGGAAAGAATGGCTCCTGCTGACGAGCATGTTTTCATGCTTGAAATCATGGGCGAAAGTATGATTGAAGCCGGAATCCTTGATGGAGATTATGTAATTGTCAAACAGCAGAGCACTGCCAATAATGGGGATATCGTGGTGGCTATGACAGAGGAAGATGAAGCAACGGTCAAAAGATTCTTTAAAGAAAAAGATTTTATCCGTCTGCAGCCCGAAAACTCGACAATGGAACCAATTATCCTCCGCAATGTTTCTATTCTTGGCAAGGTTATAGGCGTATACCGTCATATGCATTAATAGATTCAAAAGCAGGCATCGCTGCCTGCTTTTTGTTTTTTCCAATATTAAGAAGGTAATCAGTTCCTATTACCTGGTACTATCAGTTAAATCCTACGAAAGTAACTGATACTTTTCTTTTAGCATAAGGTTACAGTCATGTATGACTATTTTGTTGTTCAGAAAATTCGGTATTTTTATGCATGTTATTTTATATTCATTTTCAATATAATGGTAATACACCGAGAATCAACCTAAGGTCGCTTGTCCAAAATCTCGACTTTAGGAGTGTGAAGTAAAAATGTTTTTGAACATTACCTTCGCTTTGTTGATTGGTGGGCTGGTTGGTGTCGTTGGACATATTCGGAAAGAAGGCAAAATGGTTAAACCCAGAAGGACAAAAAAGTTCATCTATCTGGGGGTCTTTGAAGAGGTAATCATGGGGGCTTTAGCGGCTGTTTTTTTGGTCGTATCTTCAGATCCTGACTCTGCCTTAAAGGTAGTTCTACTGGCGGTGATTGCAGGATTTGGAGGAGATGCACTACTGACATGTCTCGATTTCTTAAAAATAAGACACAAAGAATAGAGAGATGCAGAGAGATAGAAATTAGTTAAAACCTCGTTCAATTGAAACGGGGTTTTTGCATTTTTCATAAAAAAAACCCCTGACTTTATCAGCCAGGGGTTGTCATATTTTCTTAGTACATGCTCAGGTACTGCTCGCGCTCCCATGGATGCACTTGCGTACGGAACATATCCCACTCGATTTCTTTCGCTTCAATGAAATGTTCGAAAATGTGATCGCCGAGAGCAGAAACAATTACCTCATCTCTCTTTAGCTCTTCAAGCGCTGCTGCCAATGTAGGAGGCAGATCCTTGATTCCTTCTTCCTCACGCTCTTCTTTTGTCATTACATAGATATTGCGGTCCACTGGTGCAGGAGGAGTCATTTTATTTTTGATTCCGTCCAGGCCAGCTTTTAATAATACAGCCATCGCAAGGTATGGGTTCGCAGCAGGGTCAACGCTCCGCACCTCAACACGTGTACTTACTCCGCGGGAAGCAGGGATACGGATAAGAGGTGAACGGTTTTGAGCAGACCAGGCAACATAGCAAGGTGCTTCATAGCCTGGTACCAGACGCTTGTATGAGTTAACGATAGGGTTTGTCACTGCTGTAAATGCAGTTGCATGATTCACGATACCAGCAATAAAGTGGCGGGCGTCATCACTTAGCTGAAGATCGCCGGTTTCATTGAAGAATGCATTTTTGCCATCCTTGAATAGTGAAACGTTGCAGTGCATTCCGGATCCGCTGACACCGAATAATGGCTTCGGCATGAATGTTGCATGCAAGCCGTGCTTTCGGGCAATGGTTTTAACAACAAGCTTAAATGTCTGGATTTGGTCACAAGCTGTTAGAGCATCCGCATATTTGAAGTCGATTTCGTGCTGGCCAGGTGCCACCTCATGGTGGGAAGCTTCAATTTCAAAGCCCATTTCTTCGAGCTCCAGCACGATATCACGGCGGCAGTTTTCGCCAAGATCAGTCGGAGCAAGGTCGAAGTATCCGCCATTGTCGTTCAGTTCCAGAGTCGGCTCCCCTGCATGGTCAAGCTTGAAAAGAAAGAATTCCGGTTCAGGCCCTAAGTTAAAATCAGTGTATCCAAGGTCTTCCATTTCTTTTAGAATGCGTTTCAGGTTGCTGCGCGGATCGCCAAGAAATGGAGTTCCATCCGGATTGTAGATATCACAAATCAAACGTGCCACTTTGCCTTTTTCCGCAGTCCAAGGAAACACCACCCAAGTATCAAGGTCTGGATATAGATTCATGTCTGACTCTTCAATGCGCACGAAACCTTCGATTGAAGATCCATCAAACATCATTTTGTTATCAAGCGCTTTTTCAAGCTGGCTGATCGGAATTTCCACATTCTTGATTGTTCCAAGAATATCCGTAAACTGTAAACGGACAAATTTCACATTTT
Source organism: Bacillus sp. 7894-2 (assembly GCF_002272225.1). Taxonomy (NCBI): domain Bacteria; kingdom Bacillati; phylum Bacillota; class Bacilli; order Caryophanales; family Bacillaceae; genus Bacillus; species Bacillus sp. 7894-2. The sequence goes on along the minus strand of NZ_NPDG01000004.1, from coordinate 129,578 downwards.
CCTCTTCTGCAATACGTTTAATATCTTCTTTGGTAAACTTCGCCATTGGTATTTCCTCCCTTAAATTTACATAGTGATTTATTTTTTGCTCTGTTAATGTGCGCCTGGAAATCCAAGACATTATCAACGAGCTAAAAAGGCTTTCTTAATGGAAAAAGCGTTGGATGCTGCCCTGCCGGGATGAAGAGCGATTAAAACGGCCAGCCTGCACAATTTCCTTGCGCAGAAGCTTCCGGATTTCTTCATCCGATAAATCGCGTCTCGCTTTTTCAGCTTGTTTATTCATTGTTTCAGTTAGTGCTTGCTGTTCTTTAACAAAAAATAGCTGCTTGATCCCCGCCATATTAATGCCTTGATCAATTAAATCTTTAATTTCGAGAAGGACATCGATGTCGTTTAAGGAAAAAAGCCTTCTATTTCCGTCAGTTCTAGCTGGAGAAATTAATTGGTGCTCTTCATAGTAGCGAATCTGCCTGGCGGTCAGGTCAGTCAGCTGCATAACAGTACCAATTGGGAAAAGCGGCATGGAACGGCGAATTTCGCTTCCAGTCAACTATTTCTCCCCCTTTTCATTTACTTCTTGAGAATATTATATGTAATGTTAGAAAATATGTCAACAATATGTTAGGTTTTATAACATCATTTTTTCAAAAATTTTTCCCTTTCCTATTTTTATATAATTCTCAGACAAAGCAAAAGAAAGGGACAACTACTATGCAGCTGTCCCTCTTATATTTACCTAATTTAATTGGACTAAACCCTTTTCCAGCAATTGGTTCAATGCAATGCATACAGCCATTTTCACATGCGAATAGGTAAGACCTCCCTGCACATAGGCAACGAATGGCGGCCTGATTGGACCGTCTGCTGTCAATTCAATACTGGCACCCTGGATAAAAGTACCTGCTGCCATGATAACATCATCTTCATAACCCGGCATATAAGCTGGATAAGCTGTTACATGGGAATTAACGGGAGATGCGAATTGAATCGCCTGGCAAAACTTTACCATTTTTTCTTTATCATCGAATTGAACAGATTGGATCAAATCAGTTCTTTTGCTATCCCATTTTGGATTAGAGTTCATTCCAAGCCTCTCAAGCAGTGCTGCTGTAAAAACAGCCCCTTTCAGCGCCTGGCCGACAACGTGGGGAGCAAGGAAAAAGCCTTGATACATTTCCTGAAGACTGTAAAGGGACGCACCAGCTTCTGCACCAATTCCCGGGGAAGTCATTCGGTAGGAGCAGGCATCCACCAATTCCTTCTTCCCGACAATATAACCGCCAGTTTTGGCTATCCCGCCGCCGGGGTTCTTGATCAGCGACCCCGCCATTAAGTCTGCTCCAACATGGCAAGGCTCCCTGTCCTCAACAAATTCTCCATAGCAATTGTCAACAAACACAATCGCCTCCGGCTTAATTTCTTTTACAAACTGAATCATTTCTTCTATTTGTTCAATTGTGAATGATGGTCTTGTTGCGTACCCTTTAGAACGCTGAATGCCAATCATTTTCGTGTTCGGTTTGATAGCTTTTTCAACCGCAGGGTAATTGATGCTCCCATCTTCATTCAGTGGAATGCTATTGTATCCAATGCCGAACTCTTTCAGCGAGCCGTTGCCTGTTCCCCGGATGCCAACGATTTCTTCCAGTGTGTCATATGGCTTCCCTGTTATGTACAGTAATTCATCACCCGGCCGCAATACACCAAAGAGTGTAATGGAAATGGCATGAGTACCTGAAATAATCTGAGGGCGCACTAATCCGGCATCTCCGCCGAAAACTTCTGCATATATTTCCTCCAAGGTATCCCTGCCGATGTCATCGTATCCGTAACCGGTTGATGGAATGAAATGAGAATCGCTGACTTTGAAATTTTGAAAGCTCTTTAATACACGGAATTGGTTCTCGTCAATCCGCTCATCAATGCTCTTTATTACTTCTGAAATTTGCTGCTCCACTTCTTTTACAATCGGCTGCAGCTTTTCTCCCTGTGATAACTGTTGAAACATGATGTTCTCCTAACTATACGGTATATTTCGTTAAAGGTCCTGAAATCTGATGGTCTTCGAGGTAGTAGCCCTTGCAGATATAGAGTTCTTTGTCCTCATTGAAAGCCAATTCCCTAAGGATGGTTTCGTTCTTGAGCTGTGAAAGCAGTTTTCCTTCTGTCGACGGCACCTCAACATGGTAATGCTTCATCATCCCCAGGATCATCTGCTCAATTTTCCGTTTCAGCTCATTGCGGTCATCTTCTTCAAAGGCACTGATTTGAATCGTTTCTGTCCTGGCGGTCGGGACAAAATCAGGATGCTTTAGATCTCTCTTATTATATACCGTCAGCTGCGGTATTTTATCATTTTCCAAATCTTCTATTAGTTTATTGACTGTCTGCTCATGTTGGTAATAATCCGGATTGGACATATCAACCACATGAAGCAGGAGATCTGCTTCCTTAACTTCTTCCAGGGTGGAACGGAAGGCGGCAATCAGCGTAGTCGGCAAATCCTGAATAAATCCGACTGTATCTGTCACAAGTGTAATGAATCCACTTGGCAAAATCAGCTTGCGGGTCATTGGGTCAAGTGTGGCAAACAGCTGGTTCTCTTCATAAGAATCTGCTTCGGACAGCCTGTTAAAAATCGTGGATTTCCCTGCGTTTGTATAGCCGACAAGCGCAATTTGGAAGGCTTTGTTTTTCTTTCTTCTTTCACGATACCTGTCCCGGTGCTGAACAATAACAGATAACTGTGTCTTAATATCATCAATGCGGCGGCGGATATGGCGGCGGTCTGATTCGAGTTTCGTCTCACCTGGTCCCCTTGTGCCAATCCCCCCTCCAAGTCGTGAAAGCTGGACACCCTGGCCTGACAGACGCGGCAGCAGATACTGCAATTGAGCCAATTCAACCTGAAGCTTCCCTTCTTTAGAGCGCGCTCTTTGAGCAAAGATATCCAAAATCAGCTGTGTGCGGTCAATGATCCGCGCATCCAAATCTTTAGATAGATTGCGGACCTGACTCGGTGAAAGCTCATCATTAAAAATGATAATATCTGCTTCTATTTCTTCCTGAAGGGCAGCAAGTTCCTCCACTTTTCCTTTTCCTATATATGTAGACGGATGAATCCTTTCCCTTTTTTGTGTCAGCGAAGCTAAAACTTTTCCGTTGGCGGTTTCCGTCAAGGATTCCAATTCTTCCATTGAATATTCAAACCGCTGATCATCCTCATCAGTATGGCAGCCGACAAGAATGACTTTTTCATAATCCGGCTTACGTTCCAACAAGCATCCCTCTTTCGTATTCCTATTTTAATTGATCATAACAAAAAATCTGGTCAAATACTATTCTCACCGCAAACCATAGGCTTTTGCACCTTCCATTAAAAATGCACAAAAAAAGGTTGTATTTCTTTTTTTCCGTGTTAAAATCATATTGTTTGGAAAGAATTTACGTTAGTAATTACTCAGAAAAAATAGATTTAGAGTTTTGCATCATGAGGAGAAATGGCATATGACCTGGGAAGTTTTAAGTATGATTGGCACTATTGCGTTCGCTGTCAGCGGTGCAATTGTAGCCATGGAAGAAGAATATGATATTTTGGGTGTTTATATCCTCGGGATTGTTACTGCTTTTGGCGGCGGTGCTATCCGAAACCTGCTAATAGGTGTTCCAGTCTCTGCTCTCTGGGAACAGGGGTTATTTTTTCAGATTGCCCTTCTATCCATCACAGCTGTAATGCTGTTCCCGAACAACCTGCTCAAACACTGGCAAAAGTGGGGCAATTTCACTGATGCAATCGGATTATCCGCATTTGCCATTCAAGGAGCATTGTACGCAACGGAAATGAATCATCCTTTAAGTGCTGTAATTGTCGCAGCTGTATTAACAGGAAGCGGCGGGGGAATAGTCCGCGATCTTCTGGCAAGACGAAAACCGCTTGTATTACGGTCTGAAATTTATGCTGTCTGGGCTATTCTTTGTGGTTTTACTATCGGACTCGGACTTGCGTCAGCGCCGTTTGAGCTATATGCATTGTTTATCATCATTACCGCTTTGCGGGTTTTATCTTACACTTATAATTGGAAGCTTCCTGTTAAGAGGCTGGGGACAAAAGCATCGGCTTAAGCCGGTGCTTTTATTATTGTTATTGTAAACATTTTATATAAAAAGACCTGCTCAATCCACGAGCAGGCCCCACTATATTATTGCTTTACATTCGCCATAATCGTATTCGGATCAAAGCCAATGACCCATTTTCCATTCACATTAATTTGAGGCACTCCCATTTGGCCTGTGGTTTCAACCAGTTTTTGTGCTTCTCTCTGGTCATTCTGCACATTAACCTCTTTATAATCCAGCCCCTGCTGATCCAGGAAGTTCTTCACCATCGTACAGTAAGGACAAGTATTTGTAGTATAAACTGTAATTTCATTCATTTTACATTCCTCCTCCAGTAAAAAAACAATGCCAATGTTCATTGACACTGTCTATTTTATTACAATATCCCCTTAATCCGCTTCTTCAAACACCAAATCATTGCTTCTGAGAGTCATCAGATCATGTTTATCATAGCTGTTTTGCATTAATAGACGCATGGCCTGTGCCCTGATTGATTTTTCAAGGATGTTTCGGATGTAGCGCCCGTTCGAAAAGCTGTTAGGGCTGAGATTGGTTTTTACAAAATGCAAGTGCTCCCTCAGCTTCTTTTCGGATTCATGACTTAAAGTATACTCCCTTTCCTTTAGCATCCTTTGCCCAATTTCCATCAGCTGCTCTATCGAGTAATCAGGGAAGTCAACAACAAGTGGAAAACGTGAATGAAGACCCGGATTCAGCGTCAGGAAATGATTCATTTCTCTGGAATAGCCTGCCAGAATCAGAATAAAATCATGCTGGCGGTCTTCCATATGCTTGACGAGGGTGTCAATGGCTTCCTTGCCAAAGTCTTTTTCTCCGCCTCTGCCTAATGAGTACGCTTCATCGATAAAAAGAATCCCGCCAATCGCTTTTTTTACCAGATCCCTTGTCTTTTGGGCGGTATGGCCAATGTATTCACCTACAAGGTCGGCCCGCTCTGCTTCAATCAAATGTCCTTTTGACAGCACATTCATTTTTTGAAAAAGCTTGCCTATTAATCGGGCAACCGTTGTTTTACCTGTGCCGGGATTACCCTTAAACATCATATGCAATGCTTGCTTTCCAGCTTTGAGACCGGCTTCTTCCCGCTTTTTATTCACATAAATCCAGGCATAAATCTCCTTGATCATTTTCTTCATTTCTTCCATTCCTACAAGAGCGCCAAGTTCTTCTTCAATTTCTTTGAGAGCTGTATGCTCAGCCGGAATGGCTTTTGGAGCCGCTTGGGATTCGGGAAGCTCTTTTGTGTATGTTTTACGCTTTTGTGAATTGAGCACGATGCTGATCTGTCCATTATTTTTCAGGCGAATCGGCTGGTCCAAAAGCTATCACCTCACATTCTTAGCACAGTATACACAAAGAAGTAATCGTTGTGACAAAAGCCTATATGATCCCCGATAATACGGTTATTAGGCTAAAATACGACAAGGTCCTGCCGTTTTCAACAAGAGTCAACGCAGGAGTGTCGGTTCATGCGGTTTCCCGAGAAATAACGGGTTTTTCTCCGCTTTAGAGAGTGCGGATAACTGACAGTATTCTGCCAGTTCATAAGGAACAAGCCCACCAACTCTTATCCACATTAAATTCTCATATCTATATGTATTCAGCCATCATCCATTTCATTAAAAATATTTGTCTTTGCATAAGAAAATAGCCCGCTTCAGTCGAAGCGGGCTTTTCTTCCAGTTTTATATTATTGCTGGTTTTCCATATCCAGCTGAACATTGCGCTGTGGAACGAAGGTAGAAATGGCATGCTTATAAACAAGCTGCTGTTTCCCTTCTGATTCGAATAATACTGTAAAATTATCAAAGCCTTTGATTTGGCCTCTAATCTGGAATCCATTCAACAAAAATACAGTACAATTAATATTATCCTTGCGTAGCTGGTTAAGTACCTGATCTTGAATATTGATTGCTGATTTCATAATAATCCTCCTCTTTTATCTCTATCATTATGTATTCGATTTTATTTTCAGCTTTCCTTCAATATGAGCAGAAATTTCAGCGAATTTTTTTTCAAACTCATGGGGATCAACTGAATCGGACATATCAAACCATTCCACATTCATCTTGTTTCGAAACCATGTCAGCTGTCTTTTTGCATATCTTCTTGAATTTTGCTTCAGATTTTCTACAGCATCCTCCAATGAAACACGCCCATTAAAGTATTCATACAGCTCTTTATAACCAATGGCCTGAATGGACTGGCAATCCATTAATCCATGATCATAAAGTGATCGCACCTCTTTAAGCAAGCCCTCCTCCATCATGATGTCGACTCTCTGATTGATGCGGTCATATAAGGTTTCCCGATCCATTGTTAACCCAATCAGTGCCATATCATAAAGCAGTTCCGGGTTTTGTTTTTCCTGATACTGAGACATTGTCTTTCCTGTGCAATGGTAAATTTCCAACGCCCTGATCACTCTTCGAATGTTATTGGGGTGAATTTTTTCCGCGCTTTCAGGGTCTATGTCCAAAAGCTCCTCATAAAGAACAGTGTTCCCTTCCCTTTCAGCGCGTTCCTCCAAGATTTTTCTGAATTCCTCATCTGAAGGCGCATCTGAAAATTGGTAATCATAAATAACAGATTGAATATATAATCCCGTCCCGCCAACAATCATTGGAAGTTTGCCTCTGGAGGTGATCTCTGCGATTTTGCTTCGTACCAGTTCCTGGAATTCAGCTGCCGAAAACGGCTCTTCAGGATTTTTGATGTCAATTAGATGATGCGGAATCCCTTCCATTTCTTCTTCTTTAATCTTTGCCGTTCCGATGTCCATGCTTTTATATATTTGCATTGAATCTCCGCTGATGATCTCGGCATTAAATCTTTTTGCCAGAAGAATGCTTAATTTTGTTTTCCCAACAGCTGTAGGGCCAATCAGCACTGCAAGCTTTTCTTTTTCACTCATCTGTTCACTGCCTTTACTGCCATTCTAATTTTTCCCTGCCATATGGCAGGGAAATTTTTCAGGTACCATCTTACCATTCTTTTCATAAAAAAAGAACATTTATGCATTATGAACAAGTTTCATGTTTCCTATTCGACAAGTTTCCTAAAATTTTCTTATAAAATTACATTTTATTAACGATTCTATAACAAACAAAGGCTAACCCCCAAAATCGTGTTAATTTATTAGAAGGTTATATTGTGACAATATAAATTTGAAAATAGGTGAAGAATTCATGTTAAATACATCTGAAATTGGAATAGACTTAGGGACTGCTAATATCCTTGTATACAGCAAAACCAAAGGCATTATCCTTAATGAACCTTCTGTAGTAGCAATTGATACAGAAACGAAAAAAGTGTTAGCTGTCGGTAAAGAAGCAAAAGAAATGATCGGGAAAACACCTGGCCGCATCGTTGCCATCCGGCCTCTTAAAGACGGGGTTATTGCCGACTATGACACAACAACTGAAATGCTTCGCCAGGTTATGCGAAAAGCATCGAAAAAAGTCGGATTCGCTATCAGAAAGCCGAATGTCGTTGTATGTACCCCTTCTGGTTCTACAAGTGTTGAAAGAAGAGCCATCCATGATGCTGTCCGCCATGCGGGAGCGAAGAAGGTACATCTGATCGAAGAACCTGTTGCAGCCGCAATTGGTTCAGGCATGCCTGTCGATGAGCCTGTCGCGAACGTAGTCGTTGATATTGGCGGCGGTTCAACAGAAGTTGCCATCATCTCGTTTGGCGGAGTTGTTGCCTGCAATTCAATCCGCATTGGCGGGGACAGACTTGACGATGATATCATTCAATATGTACGTAAAGAATATAACGTCCTTATTGGTGAAAGAACAGCCGAGCATATTAAAATGGAAATCGGCTACGCGCTGATTGACCATGAAGAACTGACAATGGAAGTGCGCGGCCGCGACCTTGTTACCGGCCTGCCGAAGACTATTACACTGTCTTCCTATGAAATCCGTGATGCAATCAAAGAATCATTGCTTCATATTCTTGAAGCAATCCGTGCAACCTTAGAGGACAGCCCGGCTGAACTCAGCGGAGATATCGTAGACCGCGGGGTAATCCTTTCCGGCGGCGGTGCCCTCTTAAACGGCATGCAGGAATGGCTTTCACATGAGATTGTTGTGCCTGTTCACCTTGCCCCTAGCCCGCTTGAATCTGTGGCAGTCGGAACAGGAAAAGCGCTGCAATTTATTGATAAGCTGCATACAGCGGTAAGATAACCTATAAGAAAAGCATTCATTTTGCGGAATGGATGCTTTTTTGTTACGTATAATGACGATTTGAACCACTTATGGTTTCTTATGAGCGACAAACAATTTTATGGGTATTACACCTTTTAGTTTACATAACATAATTATTGTCTATAAAAAACGCTGAACCAATCTGATTCAGCGTCATCTCTTTCTACATTACCCTCTTAAACATTTTCTCCATTTCATAAGTGGAGTAATGAATAATGATAGGCCGTCCATGCGGGCATGTGAAGGGATCGGAGGAGCTCCGCAATTCATCAAGCAACGCCTGAATTTCATCATTGCGAAGATGGTGATTCGCTTTAATGGAAGCTTTACAGCTCATCATGATAGCTGCTTCCTCGCGCAGTTTTTTAATATCGACTTTCTTCATCGCTAAGAGCTGTTCAATCATATCTTCAATGATTTCCTGTTCCTCGCCTTTTGGAAGCCATTGAGGATGGGAACGGACGATAAAGCTGTTATGTCCAAACGGCTCCAGAAATACCCCCACTTTTTCAAGCTCAGCTTTGTATTCATCGATTTTGATATAATCATCTGTTGAGTATTCAAAGGTAAGCGGAATGAGCATCTCCTGCAATTCGCTTTCAACCTGGCCGACCTTCTCCCTGAAATACTCGTACTTAATCCGCTCCTGTGCAGCGTGCTGATCAATGATATAAAGGCCCCGGTCATTCTGGGCAAAAATATACGTCCCATGCATTTGTCCAATCGGATAAAGCGGGGGCACACGCGATGGCTCCTTTACCGTGGCAGTCTCTGCGAAAAATTGTTCCATTCCTGCAGCTCTCGGCTCTTCGGACTGGAATATGTGCGGATCCGCTTGAGGCAATTCTACTGATTTATGGCTAAAATCCATAGTATGTGCATCCTGCAAGCCAGGAGTTTTTGCTGCATGCAGCTCCGCAGGAGGACTTTGCGGGCTATGAAGAACTGCTCTGTCCGGATACTGCCGAACAGCCTCCTCCCTCGTTTCACGCACAAAAGAAGGGACCTGCTCGCGTTGCTCAGGCAAATGATCCAAATCAAGAGCTGTCTGTTCCGACTTGGGCTTCAGGCTTTTCGGCTGTGTAAACCCTGATGGAATCAGTTCCTCTTTTTTAAATGCAGCCTTCAAAGCACCTGATACAAGCTCATTCAATTCATGTTCCTTGCTTAAACGCACCTCCATTTTCGACGGATGGACGTTCACATCGACAAGGAGCGGATCCATATCAATGTTCAGGAGTACTATCGGGTAGCGTCCGATTGGCAGCAGTGTATGATACCCCTCCTGAATGGCTTTAGCCAATGAGTAATTTTTGATAAAGCGTCCATTGATCATGGTGGAAATATAGTTTCTTGACGCCCTTGTAATTTCCGGCAGTGCTGCATAGCCGCTGATTTTAAAATCAAGTGAGCTTGCTTCAATCCGAACCATCTTTTTCACGATATTGAGCCCATAAATAGCTGCAAGCACCTGCCGCACATCCCCGTTTCCATTCGTCTGCAGAAGCTTCCGCTCATTATGGATCAGGCGGATGGCGACCTCAGGATGGGCAAGTGCCAGCCTGTTAACCACATCTGTAATATTGCCAAGCTCTGTGTGGATTGTTTTCATATATTTGAGACGTGCCGGGGTGTTGAAAAATAAATCCGTTACAGTGAGGTCAGTCCCTTTTCTCCCGGGTGCCTTTTCCATCACGTCCACTTTTCCGCCTTCGATGACCACGCGCGTTCCCGCATCGCCAGTTGAAGTTTTCATCTCAATTCTGGAAACAGACGCAATACTGGGCAAGGCCTCGCCGCGGAATCCAAGCGTGCGGATGCGGAAAAGGTCATTTTCGTCTTTTATTTTACTGGTAGCATGGCGATGAAAGGCATTCAGGACATCATCTTCCTCAATGCCATCCCCATTATCAATGATGCGGATCTTAGCTAAGCCGGCCTCTTCCACTTCAATTTCAATAATCGTGCTTCCGGCATCAATCGAGTTCTCCATCAATTCCTTTACCACTGATGCAGGACGCTCCACCACCTCGCCGGCAGCAATCTTATTTGAAAGCGAATCATCCAGCTGAATGATTTTCCCCATCTCGTCACCCCTGTTTATCAATTCTTCAATTTCCTATGCAGCTCATATAATGTATTTAATGCCTGCATTGGAGTCATATCCAGGATATCGAGCGCTCTGACTTTATCAATGATCTTCTTTTCTTTGGATCCCAATGAAGGTTTCTTCACGTCTTCATGTTCCTCAAAGAAGGATAACTGTGCAGCAGGCTCTGCAATCTTTTCTGCAGCAGGAATCTCTTTTTTCACTGGGTGAGGGTCGTTCGATTCAAGACCTGTTAAAATTTCATTTGCCCTGACAATGAGTTCATTCGGCAGCTCTGCAAGCTGGGCAACATGGATTCCGTAACTCTTATCTGCTGCTCCTTCTTTAATTTTATGAAGAAACACAACCCGTCCATTTTGCTCGACAGCGCTGACATGGATGTTTTTCACTTTTGGCAGTTCTTCTTCAAGCACGGTCAATTCATGATAGTGGGTGGAAAACAATGTCTTCGCACCAATCCGGTTGTGTATATATTCAATGATTGCCTGCGCCAATGCCATTCCATCATATGTCGAAGTTCCGCGCCCGATTTCATCAAATAAAATTAAGCTATTTTGTGTGGCATTCACAATGGCATTTCTCGCTTCAAGCATCTCGACCATGAACGTACTCTGGCCGGAAATAAGGTCATCAGCGGCGCCGATTCTGGTAAATACCTGGTCGAAAATAGGGAGTACTGCTTCTGCAGCAGGCACATAGCATCCGATTTGCCCTAAAATCGCAGTAAGTGCGATTTGACGCATATACGTACTTTTACCGGACATATTTGGCCCTGTAATCAGCAGCATTTCCCTGTCTGCATCCATAGAACAGTCATTAGGCACATATTCCTGTGCGTTCAGCACCTTTTCAACGACTGGATGGCGGCCGTCTTTGATATAAATCCGTCTTTCATTAGAAAAGTTTGGTTTTGTATAATGTCTCTGTTCGCTGACGGCTGCGAAGCACTGAAGAACATCCAACTCACTAACCGTTTTCGCCAGCTTTTGCAATCTCGGAATATATTCTTTTACATATTCGCGGACATTCGTAAATAATTCATACTCGAGCTCCACACACTTTTCCTGCGCTTCCAGTATGAGTGCTTCTTTTTCCTTTAATTCAGGCGTAATAAATCGTTCCGCATTTGTAAGGGTCTGCTTCCGCTCATATTGTCCTTCCTGAAGAAGGTGCAGATTGGAGCGGGTTACTTCTATATAATAGCCAAACACACGATTAAAACCGATTTTTAAAGATTTTATGCCCGTTTTTTCACGTTCCTGCTTCTCCAGCTGGGCAATCCAGGTCTTCCCGTTTCTGCTGGCATCGCGATATTTATCAAGCTCTTCATGATAGCCGTCCTGAATAATGTTTCCATCCTTCAAAGACAGCGGCGGATTTTCCATTATGGCGCTTTCCAAAGTATCCGTGACTTCTTCGCAGGCATCCAGGCGTTCAGCGAGCCTCACTGCTTCCTCATTCGACAGATTTGAGACCATTTCTTTTAAAATTGGTATCTGCTGAAGAGAATTCTTAAGCTGTACAAGATCGCGGGCATTTACATTCCCAAATGCCACTCTTCCTGCAAGGCGTTCCAGATCATAGACTTCCTTCAGCTTTTCCCGGATTTCTTCCCGTTCAAAGAAAGAGCCAATCAGCGTTTCAACCAAAGAATGGCGGCGCTTAATTTCCTGTTCATCTATAAGCGGCCTGTCGATCCATTGCTTTAATAGTCGTCCTCCCATGGCTGTCTTTGTTTCATCCAGGAGCCACAATAGCGAGCCCTTCTTGCCTTTGCTCCGGATAGTTTCTGTCAGCTCGAGATTCTTTTTCGAGAAATAATCAATTTTCATGTATTGATTTACTTGATAAGTCGCCACTTTTTGAAGGTGATCCAGACTTCTCTTCTGCGTGCGGTACAGGTAATTAATTAATCTGGAAGATGTTCTCCTTAGCTTGTCCTGATTTAAATCACTCAGAAGTCCTTCAAAGGAGTCCCGGACTTCGCAATCATCCTCGAATGAGATCGCCATGACGGAGCGTTCTTTCATTCTCCGCTGCCATTCACCATCAAAGTCGGGAGAGATGACTACTTCCTTTGCTCCTGACATGGACAGTTCGTTCAGAACTTCCTCAAACCCGTTGCTTAACATCGTTACCTTCGTCTCACCTGTGGATAAATCATTGGTGGTAAATCCAAAGGTTTCATCTTCAAAAGCAGAAATCGATGCAATATAGTTGTTCTCTTTTTCCTGAAGACCTTTGCCCTCCATCATTGTTCCAGGCGTGATAAGCTGAACGACTTCCCGTTTCACAACGCCCTTTGCCTGTTTTGGGTCTTCCGTTTGCTCGCAGATTGCGACTTTATATCCTTTTTCAATCAATTGTTCAATATAAACCGGTGCTGAATGATATGGCACTCCGCACATGGGAATCCGTTCTTTCGTGCCTCCCTCGCGGCTCGTTAATGTGATTTCAAGCTCCTGTGATGCTTTAAGTGCATCATCAAAAAACATTTCGTAAAAGTCGCCAAGGCGAAAAAATAAAAAGGCATCCTGATATTCTGCCTTTACCCGTAAATATTGCTGTATCATAGGCGTGTATGCTGCTGCCATAACTTCCTCCAACGATCCATAATCTTTTATTTTTATAGTTTTGTTTTAGAGGATTCCTCTAAAAACGTCTTTTTCATTATATCATAGATTATTAGGTGACTCAGATGTGCAATATTTGCCTTGGGTATTCTTTATAGGTTATGAGGTTTCGAAATTCAAAAGCAGCTCCCCAATGGAGAGCTGCCAGTATTCTTAGTTATTGATGTATTTTTCAAACACATAGCCGAAGTCTTTCACATTGTATTTCTTGCGGCTGTTCATCAGCCAGTTGAAGGCTGTTTCATTTAATACGCGGAAATTGTCCACTACGTTGGCATCCTGGTTGGATACTGAACGGCCAAGGGTGCTTGATGCCAAGCTAAGGCTTTTTTCAGCATATTCCATGGAAACTTCATTTTCGCGGCAGATCTCGGAAATGCGGATCAGGGCTTTATATAAATCTTTCAATTCTTCAATATGCTTTTTATGTACGTCAATCGAGAATGCCTGAGATCCGATTACGAATTTGATTTCCACATCCAAATCAACTGTACCGGCTGTTTCCAGCATCACGTTTGAGATCGTGTATTCGCGGTAGCTGTAGCGCTTTAAAGTGCGTTTTTTGCTCATAGCACTGGTACCATCCAGATGAATAAGCGCCTTATTTGTAAAGCAATATTCATCGGATTTGGACTTGATCAGGAAATAGATTTTCTCATTATCTTCGTGCAGGACATAATCATCCGCGTCGACTTTGTCATAATCAGCCGGGTGAATGACACTTCCCACATCACTTAATCCCAGCACATCAGAAGCAACTTTTTTAAACATAAACCCACAACCTTTCTGAATTCAGTTTACTACTTTGCTATTTTAACATATGCAGGAAAACGTTGGCTTTATCATTTTAAAAGTAACAACGAAAATACCCCGGCAAACCGATTGCCTCATATACCCGGGGTATTCATCAATACAATCGGCCATCCATCAGGATCTTCAAAGGTCAATCCGCCTCTGCTCCAGTATGGATTTTCCGGTTCTGTTTCCAGATATCCAAGAGCAGCAAGCCTGTCGGCCATGTTATCCCTCTCCAGACGGTCTCCCACATAAAAAACTAATAGATGCTCTTTAGCAGGCTGCGGAAGCTCCATTTTTTCCTTGGATTGAGTAAATTCAAGATGATACTGGCTGTCAGGAAGACCATACATAATCCCATCATAGCCTTCATGGTTCCAAAATTCGCCGACTCTCTTCAGACCCAATCCTTCTTCGTAAAAGGCAATAAGTTGATCAAGCTGATTTGTCGGTCGTGCAATGCGAAATTGTACAGCAGGGATGCTCCCTTCCCATTCTTTTCTCACAATCAGTTCATATGGATATTTCTGATGCCTAAACCTGGCATCCCTTTGTCCTGATGCAAATATTTTAACAGGAGAAATAACGGCAGCCCTTTCAGTTGGATACCAATTCCGCCCCTCCTTCACCAGGACAAAAACCCCCTTGCTGTCCCCGTAAAAGGCAAAGGTCTCACTGGAATCCATTTGTTCATTTTTCAGGTACTGATCTAATTCATGCTCCATTGCAGCAACATCCCTAACAGGCAAACCAACCTCTCCGACATCGTGCCATTGGTTCCCCTTCTTTTTTATTCCCTCTAAAGGACGCTCCAGCATCTCCAGAATATTTCCGTCCGGATCGATAAAATAGGCCTGCTTGCCCTTCCAAAACATGCTGTACTCGCCTTTCTGATTTGGAAGCAGCACACTTTCAGCCCCTAATATCTGATACATATGGTCAAAGTATTCGGCATTTGTCCGGAAACACACATGATAATTAGGAATCGCATCATCTTTTTCAAAAAGAATTTTTGTTGTGCCGGCCATTATCGTAAAATAACTCTCAGTCTCTGTCAGCAGCTCCATCTCCAGCACATTTGTGTAAAATTCTTTCATTCTGTGCACATCATGGCACTTTAAATTCACTTGAAATATTTTCATCTTCGCCTCTCCCCTTTGCATCTGATAACTCCATTCTAAGTAAATTCAATTCAAAAGGATTCAGACTAAAGATGGAAGGTGCTGTCGTTATTTCGCTTGATTTCAGAGGATAGTAAAAAGAAAAACTAGGAAGTAAAACCTCCTAGTTTGTTATTACTCTTCTTCAGTTCCCACCAGAAAATCCGGATTTAAATCCTCGAATTCTTCATCTTCCACGTCAAGTCCCCAAGCGTCATCATCACATTCGCACTTGTCTGGGTAGACAGCTACACACACTTTTGTTTCGCCGATTACCTCGACCATGAACTCTCTTTCCACTGTGACGATGATTTTGTTGCCGTTTGGAGAAATGACAGCTTCACAGCAGCTCGGCTGCTGCAGAACACGGGCGATGATATCATGATCATCCAAACAGTCCGGATCACGGTACTTCAACTTAATGACATCTTTATACTCAACCCGTTCGGTAACAACTTCGGTTTTTGTATTATTGTTAAAAGAGTACCAAACGTTAATGTCATAATGGCCGCAGATTTCCACTGTTTTTCCGGCTTTTTTCGCCTCGTACGTATGGTTTATGATCCAGCAGCCAAGTATGCTTGACGGATGGTGTGACGGGCAGATCGTATGATTGGACTGTGTGAATTTACGTCCTTTCGCAACGACCGCTTTCGTTATAATCTCTCTGTAATCTCCCATTGCGAGCGAACCCTCCTCATTCATTTTCAATTCATCCTATGCGGGATATTAGACTAGTGTGCGATAATTTTTATGAATGTTAGGCAAAAGTATTGGCATGATTTATAGTATGCCGGAAGCGGGCGAATGTTCCGGTCTGAACAAATCCTGCCGGAGATTAAATATGTATACTGGCTGCAATAAGAAAGCGGCTTTACCCATAAATAGGTAAGTAATTGAAAAATGCACGTTTGTCCTATTACACCTGCGGAGACAGCTTGGCTAATGAATCAATATAATAAACTAGCGATAAGGAGGTGAACAGGAATGGCAGACAAGGAGAACTCCAGCTATAAAGTTTCAATCAATGGAAAAGAGCTGACAGGGGAAGAAGCAAAACAATATGCAGAACAGATGGTTGCCAAATTTACTGAATCATTGGGCGGAATTTATTCAAAAGGATTAGAAAAAATTCAGTCTGAAGAGTTAAAAGGAAATTTAATGGAATCTCTTAAGCCATTGAAAAACTTGGAAGGTCTCTTCGCAAAAAATTCCTCCGGGATCGGGAGTATGATCCCAGCATTAAAAAATCTGCTGCCTGTTGTGGAAACATCCGAGGATTATAAACAGGTGAAACTATCTGTAAATGGAAAAAAACTTTTGGATTTAGATCTTACCGACATGATGAAGAAAGATTCATAATCTGGACATCAGCCACTTCAATCAATTGAAGGAGGTGAAAACCATGCTATCAAGATGCTATGACGATTACGAAAATGACAATAGCGTATTGCCAAGCGGAGGAGCAGTAAATGGAGCAGACAGCGGCAACGAAGCTGAAGCTTTTACTTTCGCTGCACAAGCCAATCTTCCGCAAACAAACCTGAACGGACAATTGCCGATTTCAGGAGGCGGATTTGCTGTCAATGCTGCACTGATCAACATTCCGATTCTTTCCGCTCAATACAATGTTGCAAATGGAGGAGACTCCACAGCTATTTCTGTAAACACTACAACTCAGCAGCAAAGCAATAAAGCTTAATATTAAAATAAAGCCATTTTTCTATGCAGAGTCTTAAAATGTCCAAAAAGAAGGGAGGGAGTACCATGCTAAGTCAAAATATACAAAAACTGGATCTGGATCCGGAAGTCCTCAAGCAGCTGGGTATTCCAAAGGAGTTCATTGATATGGCTGCAGAAGCAGGAATACCGTCCATCAATAACCATGCTGCCGGCGGAAAGGGCGGACGGGCTATTAATCTCACATATGTGGATAATTACTCGACATTGCTCCTTGTATACACTTTCCTTCTTAACTTTTTGGACAAAAAGTCTGATGATGCAGGAACTAAAATGCTCAATCAATCCTTGCTGTCGACTTTAAATGCTGCGATTATCGAACAGCAGGAGTATAGAAAAGAATTTTTAAAGGCAGTAGAACTACTGCGAAACCAATAAATGGCCCCCCCCACAACCCATGGCCAATACCAATTCCTCCCTTAAATATAGAGCGTAAAAAACACCCTGCACTATCTGGTGCAGGGTGTTTCCGTTTCTGTAATTAATGTGAACAGCTGCTGTTCTTGATCTTAGATCCCGTTTCGCCGCTCAGCAAATCTCCGCCCGTAGTCATAATGACTTCGTCTGTTACTGTGTTGGAAATCGCATTTGCCACAATTTGAAGCAATTCATTAACATCCACCTGGGATTGCTTGAATTCCTGTACAACAGGAATCTCATCCAGCTGCTGCTCCAATTTGGCTATTTTTTCTTCCGTCTTCTTTAATGCTTCAGCTTTTCCATAGTGCTGAAGATTAACAGCCTGCTTTTGCAGACCTTTGATGGCTGTGATGGTTGCACTAACCTTTTCATTACCATTAATCTGTGCTTCTGCACGTTTGAAAAAATCCACTTCTTCTGTCTCTGCAATCATACGTGCCAAATCCTTCGCACGTTCAACAATTTCGCTCTTTGTGTATTTAGCCATTACTGATTCACCTCTACCGCGTCTAGTTCTTCAACCATTTCTCCGTTTAAGGACCATGTCTTTGCAGCCGATACTTTTACTTTTACAATTTTGCCGATTGCTGTTTTCGGCCCCTTAAAGTTTACAAGCTTATTTTTTCTTGTGTATCCTGCAAGAATTTCAGGATTGTTCTTGCTTTCACCTTCCACAAGAACTTCTACAGTCTGGCCTTGATATTGTTTCATTGCTTCTGCCGAAAATTCATTTACTAATGCATTCAGACGCTGAAGTCGCTCTTTCTTTACTTCCATTGGTACATTATCCACCATTTTGGCAGCTGGTGTACCTTCCCGAGGTGAGTAAATGAACGTATAAGCAGCTTCGAAGCCTACCTCCCTGAATAGGGAAATTGTTTCTTCAAATTGCTCTTCTGTCTCATTAGGATAGCCCACAATGATATCAGTGGTGAAGGTTGCTCCTGGAATAGCCGCTTTAATTTTGCGAACCAGCTCCAAGTATTGTTCTCTTGTATATTTACGCGCCATGATTTTTAAGACATCCGTTGAACCGGATTGAACCGGTAGGTGTATGTGTTCTACCAGATTTCCGCCTTTTGCCAGCACTTCAATCAGATGATCATCAAAGTCTCGCGGATGGCTGGTTGTAAAACGTACGCGCGGAATATCGATTTTGCGCATTTCATCCATCAAATCGCCAAGGCCATATTTGATATCCTCAAAATCTTTTCCATATGCGTTTACGTTTTGCCCAAGAAGGGTAATTTCCTGATAGCCCTGTGCAGCTAACTGACGAACTTCCTGAATGATGTCCTCAGGACGTCTGCTCCGCTCTTTTCCGCGTGTATAAGGAACGATGCAGTAGGTGCAGAATTTATCACAGCCGTACATAATGTTAACCCATGCCTTAATATTGCCGCGGCGCACTTTTGGAAGGTTTTCAATTACATCCCCTTCCTTTGACCATACTTCAATAACCATTTCCTTTGACATATAGGCTTCCTGAAGAATGTTAGGAAGACGGTGGATGTTGTGTGTTCCAAAAATCATATCTACCTGGTTATACGTTTTAAGAATCTTGTTAACAACCGATTCCTCCTGGGACATACATCCGCAGACCCCAATCAGAAGATCCGGTTTTTCTTTTTTTAAATGTTTAAGATGGCCAAGTTCTCCAAACACTTTATTCTCGGCATTTTCCCGGATGGCACATGTATTAAGCAAAATGACATTCGCATCTTCCACTGAGTCTGTAGGCTCATAGCCAAGACCAAGGAAAATGCCGGCCATTACTTCGGTATCATGCTCGTTCATCTGGCAGCCGTACGTGCGGATATAGAATTTTCGGCCATTTCCCATTCCATGAAATTCTTCTGGGATGTTAAAATCTTTATGATATTTCACTTCTTCTTTACCGCGTTTTTTTGCTTCCTTTAAGGAAGGTGCAGTATAAACAGTTTCAAAGTATTTGCTGTAATCCTTCGCGGTTTTGTCCGAAGGATTTGCTGTTTGCACTTGCTGGCTTTCTAAACGCTGTTTTTCGTTCATCATTTATCCCCTTTCTCTTTCTTCTGAGCAGCATCTATCATTTAAACTCAATTTTCAGCTATTATCATGTTGTGCATTTTATATATATGCACATTATTATAGTATAAGGCTTTCTGATAGTTAAAACAATAGAAAACAGCACTCAGCCTCTCATCATCAGCTATTACTTGTATGTACGATCAGGGATATTTTTAATCCTGCACAATCACTAATACTAGACTAAATTTAGTATTTTGTGTGTGATACTTGTCACATTCCCCTCAAAAAAAGAAGCCCGGGTTCCCCGAGCTTCTAGTCCATTACATAAATTCAGCTGCAAGTTTATCAAAGTGAGCTTGATCAAGTTCAAGGTCCGCTTGTGATAATGGAGTTTCAGAGTATCCTGAAAGCAGTTCCTGATATGACTTTCGCTCAGTGTCCTGATAGATTAAGCCAGTTACAAGACCGCTGTGCTTCATAAGAGTCTGCATAGCCATTTCGCGGCTTGAATGATCATAGCCTTCTACATCGCTAAGCTTTGTCAGGTTTTCTTTAAACCAGTCATATGTGTTTACTTTGTTGTATGTAACACATGGGCTGAACACGTTAATTAAAGAGAAGCCATCATGCTTGATTCCTGCTTCGATTAACGCAGTCAGATCTTTAAGGTCAGTTGAGAAGCTTTGCGCTACGAACGTCGCACCAGCTGTTAATGCCATTTCCATTGGAGAAATCGCCTGTTCAATAGAACCTTGCGGAGTGGACTTAGTTTTGAAGCCAGCCGCAGAACGCGGTGAAGTCTGTCCTTTTGTTAAACCATAGATTTGGTTATCCATTACGATGTAAGTGATGTTCACATTACGGCGGATTGCATGGATCGTATGGCCCATACCGATCGCGAATCCATCACCGTCACCGCCGGAGGCGATAACTGTCAAATCGCGGTTGGCCATTTTAACACCCTGGGCGATTGGAAGTGAACGTCCATGAATGCCATGGAAACCATATGAATTGATATAACCGGAAATACGTCCGGAACAGCCGATGCCTGATACGACAGCTAAGTTCTCAGGCTCTAAACCAACGTTTGCTGCCGCACGCTGAATCGCAGCCTGCACGGAGAAGTCTCCACAGCCCGGGCACCAGTTTGGTTTTACATTATTTCGAAATTCTTTAAATGTGGCCATTTAGAACAACTCCTTGCATTTTGTGTGAATTTCATGCGGCAAGAATGGATTTCCGTCGTACTTCAATAGCTTATATACTTTCTCAGAATGTCCGACGTTCATCTTCATGATGTTCGCTAATTGTCCTGTAGCATTGTTTTCAACTACGGCGATTTTCTTAGCTGTTTTTACAAGCGGCAATAATTCATCAGTTGGGAAAGGATGAATCAGGCGAACTTGTGCATGATTTACTTTAATGCCGTCCTGTTCAATCCTGCCCATAGCTTCCTCAATTACACCTCTTGTTGAATTGAAGCCAACGATCAGCAGGTCTGCTTCTTCATGCGGAGCATTCTTGTGAACAGGTGTATTGAACTTAATATTTTCAACCTTGCGGAAACGCTTATCCATTTGCGCGTTGCGGTTTGCAGCTGATTCTGAAGGCTTTCCCGTTTCATCATGCTCAACACCTGTTACATGATGGATTCCGTTCTTCATGCCAGGTATTACACGTGGAGAAACCCCATCTTCTGTAACCTCAAAGCGCTTGAAGTAGCCTTTGTTTTCAATTTCAGGAAGTTCTTCTGTAACAAGTTTTCCACGGCGGATTTCAACTTTACTGAAATCCAGCGGCTCCACTGTCTGTTTACCAAGAGAAAGCTGCAAATCTGATAGGATTATAACCGGGCACTGGTATTCTTCTGCCAGGTTAAATGCTTCCGCTGTATCATAGAATGCTTCCTGTACAGTACTTGGAGCAAGGACGATTTTTGGAATCTCGCCATGAGTGCCGTAAATCATTGCCATTAAATCAGATTGCTCCTGTTTTGTCGGAAGTCCTGTGGAAGGTCCTCCACGCTGTGTATCCACGATAACTAAAGGTGTTTCAGTAATCCCTGAAAGGCCGATTGCTTCCATCTTAAGGGAAAGCCCAGGACCGGCAGATGCAGTAAGTGAGCGGACACCTGCGTAGTTTGCACCAATTGTCATTGTAACTGCGGCAATTTCATCTTCTGTCTGGATAACAGAACCGCCAAGCGCAGGAAGCTTTTTAATCAGGTATTCCATGATTTCGGATGCAGGTGTGATTGGGTAAGCGGCCATAAAGCGGCAGCCGCCTGCAAGCGCACCAAGAGCGATCGCATCGTTTCCGATCATAAATAGACGCTTCATTCCGTCTGCTTTTTCAAGCTCCATTAATTCCACATCATCACTAAGCTTTTCCTTCATGAAATCAAAGCCGGCCTGAATGGCTTCCATGTTCTTGTCGACAACCT
Source organism: Bacillus sp. 7894-2 (assembly GCF_002272225.1). NCBI lineage: Bacteria > Bacillati > Bacillota > Bacilli > Caryophanales > Bacillaceae > Bacillus > Bacillus sp. 7894-2. The sequence goes on along the minus strand of NZ_NPDG01000004.1, from coordinate 107,910 downwards.
GCTGTCCCTTACGTCCAAAAATTTCTTGAACAACTTCTTCAAATACTTTAATATCTAGATTTAGAACTGCACATGTCGCACCAACAGCAACCATGTTTTTCATCAGGGATGTTCCAAGCTCAGTAGCAATCTCTGTAAAAGGCACTGCAAACAAAACTGCATTCGTATCTTCTGGCTGTTTAGGATCAAATTTCGCATCTGCAATCATGATCCCTTTATCGTGAAGTTCTTTGTAGTTTAAATCGATTGTTTCCTGGTCGAAAGCTACCAGAATATCTAAATCGTCTGATATAGATCGGATTTGTGACGTGCTGACGCGAATCTTGTTGTTCGTGTGCCCGCCTTTAATTCGTGATGAAAAGTGGCGGTAACCGTACAGGTAGTAGCCTAAACGATTTAGCGCAATGGAAAAAATCTCTCCGGTACTTTCAATACCTTCCCCTTGCTGTCCTCCAACTTTCCATGAAAGTTGATTGATCATCTCTTACACCCCTTTAGATACGTTAAGAAATTATGTAAAAACGCATTGTTTATATCAGTGTAGTACTTGTCCAGTCACTCCGCCATTTCAACATGCATTTTAGGCTATATTCTGGAAGATGGATGGGTACTAAACGCTTTCAATTCTAGACCTATGTGTCTAAAAAAGCAACCCTTTCCCTATATTTATCGGATTAAAAGATGAATATTTTTTTATTTTTTGAAAAATGCTAAAAAGATAATTTAATTGCGGATTTTTGAGGTTCCTCTCATACCTTGATATATCTATTTTTCACCATTTTCACCTTGGAAACCTGCTATAAAAATTCCGAAATATAAATTTTTCAGCTTGTATTTCAGAATAATATTTTAACAGTTCATTTATCAGGTTATCGTATTTTCTTGCATCCTCCAAATCTGTAACTTTCCCATCTGTACCATCAAAATCCGAACCGAATCCGACGTGATTTTCTCCTCCGAGTGAACATACATATTCCAGGTGCCTTAGAACATCAGTAATTGCAGCTGTTTGTTTGCCAGATAAAAATTCATTCACAAATGTAATGCCCATCACACTGCCCCTGTCAATCAGTGCATTAATCTGTTCGTTCGTTAAATTGCGAGGATGCGGGCACAAGGAATAGCAGTTTGAATGAGTGGCAACGGGATAGTCGGCCCATTCCATCACATCCCAGAAGCCCCGTTCAGAAAGATGGGAAACATCGCACCATGCTTTACTGGCATTTAATTCATGTACCACCCCTTTGCCAAAAGAAGATAGGCCTGCCCCTCTCTCTTCAAGCACTCCATCAGCTGCACAGTTTGCATAATTCCAGGTTAACCCCACTGAAGATACTCCCAGCCTGAGAAGCGTCTTTAATTTAAGCAGATCGCAGCCAACCGCGTCGCATCCCTCCAGGGTCAATATCGCTCCAGTCTCATTATCCTTCAGCATGTCGATGTCCTGGATGCTTTTAATGAGCTTTAATTGCGGATTAGGTTTAAGCACTTTTTCGTAAAACAGATTGACCATATATAAGGCTGCGTTGAACTTCATTTCCGGATGAACGGATTCCGGAACAAATATGGCAAAGCACTGAACCTTAAAGCCTGATGCCTGAAGCGCTTCCAAATTCACCTGAAGACTGCCTGAATTTTGAAAGTCAATCCTTCTGTCCATAAACATTTTATATAATACATCACAATGTGCATCAAATATTTTCAAGCGTTCTTCCTCCCTCTTTTTCTCCATAGCATTATCTTATTAAAAAAAGAACCTGTTTGCCTATAACGCAAACAGGTTTTATTGTTTTTGTGAGAATCTATATTTTACTGACTTATGCATATGACAAAGGATGATTTCCCATTCTGATGCTTTTGGGCTAACGCGGCTCCACAATCAGCTTAATGGCAGTCCGTTCTTCGCCGTCGATCAGGATATCCGTGAATGCAGGGATACAAATTAAATCCACTCCGCTAGGCGCTACGAATCCTCTTGCGATCGCTACTGCCTTAACAGCCTGGTTCAATGCACCCGCACCAATTGCCTGGATTTCCGCATTTCCTCTTTCGCGCAGAACTCCAGCAAGCGCACCAGCTACAGAATTAGGATTAGATTTTGCTGAAACTTTTAATATTTCCATTCCTAGCTCCTCCTCGTTTTACCCCTCCTGTATGCATTGCTCAAAGCGCAGCTTTAACCTTCTGTAATGGCCGAATGACTTCAGTCAAGCCATTTCTTTCCATTCATACACTTACCGCTTTGATGGAATTTAGCACCAGGTCTATATATCATTCCATTGCTACTATATTCAGCTTGGAATTCACATATTCCAGCTTGGACAAAAAAAGCAGGGTTTCAACCTGATTTTCTTCCTGATTTCTGCATGTCCAAGAAAAAAGCGCCTTAAGTTTTGTTTCTGCTAATACAAAAAGACTGCGATCCGGCCCATCCGGATGCAGTCTTTTTTCAGTTTATGAGTAAAAAGGATGGTCATCATTAATCAGGATCCGGTCAATTTTTTTGGCCAATCCTGTTTTAGGGTTCAGTTCAATTATCGCTGCGCTTAACTGGTTTCTGCCTTCTTTCGGAACTTCAAATCGAACCGGGAGCCCTGAGATAAACCTTTTGATCACAGCTTCTTTTTCCACACCAAGGATACCGTCATAAGGGCCTGTCATCCCCACATCAGACATAAAGGCTGTCCCGCCAGGCAAAATGCGGTTATCGGCAGTCTGCACGTGGGTGTGCGTACCTACGACTGCTGATACTTTTCCATCCAAGTACCAGCCCATCGCCTGTTTTTCACTTGTTGCTTCTGCATGAAAATCAACAAAAATAATTGGAGTCCTTTCCCGGGCTTCTTTTATCAGTTCATCTGCCTTTTGGAAAGGGCAGTCACTTGTATTCATAAAAGTTCTGCCCTGAAGGCTGATAACTGCTACTTCCTCTGTATTAAACTTCAGAAAAGCCATGCCTTTGCCAGGATTATTAGAAGGAAAATTAGCTGGACGAACCATATATTTCGCGCGGTCAATAAATTCAAAAATTTCCCGGTTATCCCAGGTATGATTCCCGAGAGTCACCGCCTGTGCACCAGCCTCAAGAAATCCCCGATAAATCTTTTCCGTAATTCCTTTTCCTCCTGCTGCATTTTCCCCATTAATAATCGTGATATGCGGCCGGTATTTTTCTTTTAGCTTCGGTACATATTCAGTGATCATATCCCGCCCCTGGGATCCCACTACATCTCCGACAAACAATATATTCATGTCATATCCCTTTCTGTTTTTAAAGATATATGTATGCTTTTTCAGTCCTTTTTATTAGTGTAACACAGTTTCCTGCCTCAATTTAAAGCGCACCATGAAAAAGAAATAAAGCGATGCATGCGCATCGCTTTATTTTGCATATTCAACGGCCCTCGTTTCACGGATAACCGTGACCTTGATGTGGCCTGGATAATCAAGTTCTTCTTCAATCTTCTTACGGATATCCCTTGCCAAACGATGAGCTTCAAGGTCATCAATTTGTTCAGGCTTAACCATAATGCGGATTTCACGTCCAGCTTGAATGGCGAATGATTTTTCAACACCATCATAGGATTCAGAAATCTCTTCAAGCTTTTCAAGACGGCGAATATAGTTCTCAAGCGTCTCTCTTCTTGCTCCAGGTCTCGCTGCTGATAAAGCATCAGCTGCAGCGACAAGTACGGCAATGATCGATGTTGGCTCTGTGTCACCATGGTGAGAAGCGATACTGTTTATAACAACAGGATGCTCCTTATACTTAGTGGCAAGCTCCACACCGATTTCAACATGGCTTCCTTCCACCTCATGATCAATTGCTTTACCGATATCATGGAGCAATCCTGCCCGGCGTGCCAATGTTTCGTCCTGTCCCAATTCGGCAGCCAGCAGACCTGAAAGCTGAGCCACTTCCATTGAATGCTTTAACACATTCTGGCCGTAGCTTGTACGGAATTTTAAGCGGCCAAGAATTTTGATTAAATCTGGATGCAGGCCGTGAACACCAACCTCGAAAGTGGTTTGTTCGCCGATTTCGCGGATGTGTTCATCTACTTCACGGCGGGCCTTATCAACCATTTCCTCAATCCGGGCTGGATGGATGCGACCGTCTTGAACCAATTTGTCTAAAGCTAAGCGTGCAGTCTCACGGCGAATTGGATCAAAGCCGGATAAAATAACCGCTTCCGGCGTATCATCGATAATAAGATCAATTCCGGTCAGGGTTTCCAGAGTACGGATATTACGGCCTTCACGGCCAATAATGCGCCCTTTCATCTCATCATTTGGCAGGTTGACAACTGATACAGTAGTTTCTGCCACATGATCAGCTGCACATCTTTGGATAGCCAGTGACAGGATTTCCTTCGCCTTCTTATCCGAGTCCTCTTTCGCTCTGGTCTCGCTCTCTTTTACCATAATGGCGACATCGTGAGCCACTTCCTGCTCAGTGCGCTCTAAAATGATGGACTTTGCCTCTTCACGAGTCAAGCCTGAGATGCGTTCCAACTCAGCTTGCTGCTCTTTAATCAACTCTTCCACTTTGCTTTCCATCTCTTCAATATGCTGTTGTCTTTTGCTAAGAGAATCGTCCCTCTTTTCTAAAAGAGCTTCACGTTTATCTAACGTTTCATCTTTACGATCAAGGTTCTCTTCTTTTTGCATTAAGCGATTTTCTTGTTTTTGCAGTTCATTTCTTCGATCACGAACTTCACCTTCCGCATCTGTGCGGAGCTTGTGAATTTCGTCTTTCGCTTCAAGCAGGGCTTCCTTCTTCGTAGCCTCAGCTTCTCGCTTTGCGTCTTCCAAAATCTGCTCAGCAGCATCTTTAGCTCCTGCGATTTTAGCTTCGGCAATAGATTTGCGAACAAAATAGCCAACAAAAGCACCGACGATTAGGCCAAGCAAAATGGAGATGATTGTTACTAGATCCATCATTTCACCTCCTCTTGCTATGAACTTGTTTGTGTTACGTTTTTTAAAGTGTTGGCATGTACATTGTCCAATTCAATATACAGCACTAAGGCTTTTAAACGTTTCAATCTTAAAAAAGCACTGGGCATCCATCTGACGGCTGGCAGTTAATTAACGTATGAAATGCCAATGGAGCCTGGAGCCGGACAAAGTCTGACTCAATAAGAATTTCTTTACATATAAAATGTAAAATATACATTTTTAATTGTAAAGCTGTGGAATTTTATTGTCAAGGGTTTGTCTTAAGGGCTTTTCTTAATATTCGATTGATTTGAACACTTTTGAAGAAAAAAAAAGCAAAGCCACTCAGGACTTTGCTTTTCCTTAGTATTAATCGATCAGCTTTAATTCTTCCTGCTCTTCGTCTCCGCTGGCTACTTTTTCTTCATCAAGTCCATAATGTTCGCGGATTTGTTTTTGGATAGTCAGGCGGATTTCAGGATTTTCTTTTAGGAATACTTTGGCGTTTTCACGGCCTTGGCCAAGGCGCTCCTCGTTGAATGAGTACCATGAACCGCTCTTTTGGACAATATCCAGCTCAGAGCCAAGATCGATGATTTCACCTTCCTTGGAAATTCCTTCACCATACATGATGTCAACTTCCGCCACTCGGAATGGAGGAGCGACTTTATTTTTGACAACCTTAATCTTTGTCTTATTACCGACCATTTCATTGCCTTGCTTAAGAGCTTCTGCACGGCGAACTTCAAGGCGAATGGAAGAATAGAACTTCAGTGCGCGTCCCCCTGGAGTCGTCTCAGGGTTTCCAAACATAATTCCGATTTTTTCACGGATTTGGTTAATGAAAATCGCGATTGTCTTTGATTTGTTGATTGCACCTGATAGCTTACGAAGTGCCTGTGACATTAGGCGGGCCTGCAGACCCACATGGGAGTCTCCCATTTCTCCTTCAATTTCAGCCTTGGGAACAAGGGCTGCCACAGAGTCAACTACGAGAATATCAATAGCACCGCTTCGAACAAGGGCTTCTGCAATTTCAAGCGCCTGCTCTCCGGTATCCGGCTGGGAAAGAAGCAGCTCGTCAATATTCACACCAAGCTTTTGCGCATAAACAGGGTCTAATGCATGTTCGGCATCGATAAACGCTGCTTGTCCGCCGCTTGCCTGAACTTCTGCAATAGCATGCAGGGCTACTGTTGTTTTACCGGAGCTCTCCGGTCCATAAACTTCAATAATACGTCCTCTTGGATAGCCGCCTACCCCAAGAGCTGCATCAAGTGCAAGAGATCCGCTTGGTACAGTGGAAATCCTGCGGTCAGTCTGTTCCCCGAGCTTCATGATGGAACCTTTACCAAATTGCTTTTCTATTTGTTTTAACGCCATTTCAAGAGCTGCTTGACGATCACTCACTAATAGTTCCTCCTTTTATATAGACGAATCTGTCTTTTGATCAGATTCGTTTTGTCTCATCTCAAAACCTAACTCTACTATAAACCTTTTCAATACATTTGTCGAGCAAAAAGTCGAACATCCATTCGATTTTTTCTCTTGCACATAATGCCCGAAAATATCAGGAATGCCGGGGAAAGTGAGGTTTTTCAAGGGTCAATCAGTAGAAGTAATCGCATTTCGGCAAGAATTCTGACTATTGTTTTGGCTACTAAAAACTCAGAACACATTTTTAGGCGTTCTGAGTTTCTTTTAATGCTTTAATAAGAAAATGGCAGCCGTATTTTACTGTACGAACCCGATTGGCTGCCCTGGTTCCTCCAAGGTTCAGCTTTTCGGTCTGCAACGGCCTTCCTTTAATCCAAATGCCTATATACACTGTACCGACAGGGTTGCCTTCCAATTCATCCGGACCGGCAACACCTGTGAAGCTGATTCCGATATCGGCATTTGTCAGGCTTGCTACATTCTCAGCAAGCTCGGCGGCACACTGTGCACTTACGACCCCGTCGTTATCAATCGTTTCTTTGCGGACTTTTAATACTTCAGCCTTAACTTCGTTTGTGTAGCAGACCACTCCGCCCTTTAAAAGTCCGCCGGCACCGGGAATGGATGTAAACTCCTCCTGAAACATGCCGCCTGTTAAGCTCTCCGCTGCGGAAATAGTCATGCTGCTCTCCTTAATCAGCTTGGTGAGCTCATACATCAGGGAAGTATCATCATAGCCATAAAAGTATTCGCCGACACGATCCAGAATTTTAGTTTCAGCTTCATTAATCAGCATCATGGCCGTGTTAGGCTGACTATGTTTTGCTGTGAGCCTCAGAGTAACTTCCCCATCAGATGCAAGCGGGGCAATGGTTGGATTGCTCTGAGCATCGATAATATCTTCAATCTCCGTTTCAAGCATGGCTTCTCCAATCCCGAAGAAGTGCAGCACCCGGGAAACAATCACATCCTCGGTGCCGAGCTTCGATTGAAGGGCCGGAAAGGCATGTTTAAGGAACATCGGCTCCATCTCGTTTGGAGGTCCCGGAAGAAGCATGAAAACATGACGGCCACTATCGGCAATCATTCCGGGTGCCATTCCATGCTCGTTAGGCAGCACCTGTGCATCCTCAAGAACCAGAGCCTGTTTTTTGTTATTCTCAGTCATCTCTCTGTTGGTGCGTTTAAAATAAAGCTGTATAGATTCAAGCGCCTGTTCGTCCATGACGAGCTCTTTGCCAAAATGGCGGGCAATCGTTTCTTTTGTTAAATCATCCTTTGTCGGTCCCAGGCCGCCCGTGAAGACGATTAAATCAGAACGGCTTTCGGCTATTTTGATCACCGATCTCAGGCGCTCCGGGTTATCTCCAACCACTGTATGGTAAAAAACGTTAATGCCCAGTTCAGCAAGCTGCCGGGAAAGAAAGCGGGCATTTGTATTAACGATTTGTCCAAGTAAAAGCTCAGACCCGACAGCAATAATTTCAGCATTCATTCAAAAAGCCCCCTTCCTGGTAAAGTAATTATTTTGAGTTTATGAAGGCCTGCTTGTTTTTAGCAAAGTAGTCCCAGCCGGACCAGATTGTAAAGAACATCGCAACCCACAGGGCAATCAGATCAAAGCGGATTGAAACCATTTCAAAAATAATATTATGTAAAAGCAGTGCAGAAATGGCCACAATTTGAGCCCAGGTTTTTATTTTGCCAAGCTGATTAGCTGCGACTACTTCTCCTTCCCCTGCCAGAACAAGCCTTAAACCTGTTACAGCAAATTCCCGGCTGATTATGATAATGACAATCCATGATGGAGCAAGGTTAAGATCCACCAGAACAATTAAGGCTGCAGAGACAAGAAGCTTGTCAGCAAGCGGATCAAGAAACTTGCCCAGGTTTGTAACCAGATTGTATTTGCGGGCAAAGTAGCCGTCGACCCAATCGGTAACTGAAGCAATAATAAAAATAAGAGCTCCAATCAGATGGGTAACGGGCATTTCAGCTCCTAACAACTCTACATTTCCCCATGAAAGCGGGACGAGCATGACGAGCAGAAATATTGGTATCAGCAAGATACGGGACACTGTAATTTTATTTGGCAGATTCATGTTTTACCTCCAAGTATATTAAATGAAACTTCTTGCAGAAAAAGTTAAAGACATTTGCTGCAATCCTTTTACTGATAATTTTTACATAAAAAGCGAAAATAGTCATCTAAAGATGACTATTCGGTCTTCGGCGCGTACTTTATGGTTATATCCTGCTTAACGGATTGTGAAGGCGGCACCTTATACTCAATTTTTTCGCCGTTTACATAGATTTCAGTTTGAGTCGAATTTCCGACTACAATGGAAGCTTCCGTTTCCTTTGAAAAGTCTATCTTCTGGCTTTTCGTGCCATCCGCAGTCAGCATTCCCTGGAAGAGGGAATCCCCTTTGCCGTTCTTGATATTCACCCAAGTTTCTCCTGTAGACAAAACCTCCAGTTCAAACTTGTCCGCATTTTTCAATTCATAAACGGTTCCATTTCCGCTCGATTGAACCACAGCAACCTCCTGCTTTGGCTCTTCCTCCGCTTCCTGGTCCTTGCCATTTTCCTCATCAGCATCTTTGTCAGAAGATTCTTCCTTCTTTCCAGCTGATTCATCTTTTTTATTTTCGGCAAGGTTTTCAGACTCTTCTATAACCGTCTGTTCATCAGTCAGATCTGAGGGCTTCTCTTCATTATCCGTCTGATCTTTGGCCCCAAGAAAATTGTATAGGACCGCAATGAGGCCAACAATGAAGACGCCAATGAGAACCTTTGGAAGAATATCGAATATTTTTGAAGTCCTGCCGGAAAGATCTTTCCTGGATTGAACGCGCGATAGCTTTTCAGGAATATCATCATTCACCTGTGCCGGAATATCATCTTTATACTGTTCGAAAATTTCTTCCGGTTCAATTCCAACCGCTTCAGCGTACTGTTTTATAAATGCCCTGACATAAAACTTTCCGGGCATCATGCTATAATCGCCCTCTTCAATTCCCACTAAATAGCGTTTTTGTATTTTTGTGACCTTCTGCAGATCGTCAAGGCTCATATCTTTAGCCAGCCGCGCTTCTTTTAACCGATTGCCTAGTTCTGTCAATTTACAACACCTTCCAACTTACTAAAAATCAAAGCCTCCAAAATCAGATTCAGAGAACATATTGTTCTTCTCAACCACATCATATGTTATCTCTTCATCATGGTCGTGACGAAGCTCTATAATATAATCAAAATCATTAAGAGAGTATTCAGTGTTTTGCACAAAAATATCCGGATGCTCTACTACCTTAACTGCCGGGAGGCGCATAATTTCCCGGACGAGCTGCCAGTGCCGTTCGTTGGCACGTCTGGTTGAGACAATTCCGTCAATTATAAACAAATTGTCTTCATTATATTCATCCTCAATCAGCTGATTTCGTATCGTCTGCTTCAGCAGTGTGGATGAAACAAATAGCCAGCGTTTGTTCGCACATACACTTGATGCTACTATGGATTCTGTTTTTCCAACCCTTGGCATTCCCCTGATCCCTATTAGCTTGTGCCCTTCCTGTTTAAATAATTCGGCCATGAAATCAACTAATAACCCAAGCTCATCCCTGACGAACCTGAACGTTTTTTTATCGTCGGCATCCCTTTGAATATATCTTCCATGGCGCACGGCCAGCCGGTCCCTAAGCTTAGGCTCACGAAGCTTAATCACCTTAATCGTGTCCATTGTATTAAGAATGGACTTCAGGCGTTCAATCTGTTCATGGTCTTTAGCCAAAATCAGCAAGCCTCTGCGGCCTTCATCCACTCCATTGATCGTGACAATATTAATGGAAAGCATACCCAGCAGGGAAGAAATGTCACCAAGCAAGCCGGGACGATTCTTTTGGATTTCATATTCCAAATACCATTCTGTTTTCTCCACCGGAAAACCTCCTCCTGCATGATGCGCATGTGTCAGCGCATTTTATATGTAAATGCAACTCATTTTTGTATGTAAAATTTTATTAAACTTATCCTGAATTTTCATCTAGGTTCTATAATATATGATTTTTTGCCAATATGAAAGGAAAAACCCGTTTGGCCGGAAAGGAAATGTTTTTGGGGGAAAAAGCGAAAAGAGAGGCAATCCTCTCTTTTCACTGATTACTATTATTTTCTTAGCGGGTACCGTCGTTTTGAACAAGCTTTACCATCATATTGGCAATGGCATGCTGCTCATCAGGGCTTGCTACAGACCAGAGATCAGCCAGGATTTTTTCCTGGTCATTTTTTGGCTCCACTTGTTTGGCTAAATAATCGCCAATTTGATAAGCAAGGTCATTTACTGTATCCTTATTCATTCCCTGATCCATTCCCTGATGAAGACGATCGCCAAGGAAATCTTTCCATTGCTGCCAGTTATCTAGTACAGACATAATTTTGCCTCCTTTAAATGTTGTACAATTATATTGTGCTTAGGGGCTGAATAAAATATGCATGCACATAGACATGACACAAAAAATATGTGACACTTCTTTGAACAAGCGGCAGTTACGTATACCAGCCGCCATTCACTGCCATAACCTGTCCGGTAATATACGAGGCATTTACCGAAAGAAGAAAGGAAATGGCGTTGGCTATGTCAGCAGGCAAGGCAAGCCTGCCCATAGGAATTTCACTTTTTACAGTTTCAAGCTCTTCTTCAGTAAAATCCTTCAGCATGTCCGTCTCAACTGCACCAGGGGCAATAGCATTAACCCTCACTCCGTTCAGGGCAACCTCCTTGCTTAAAGCTTTTGCAAAAGCAATTTGTGCACCCTTTGCAGCCGAGTAAGCAACTTCACAAGCGGCACCCGTCTGGCCCCATATCGAGGAAACCAATACGATATTTCCGCTCCTTTTTGATAAAAGTTTGGGCAGGAGCTCTTTCGTCAGGAGAAGCGGCGAGGTCACATGAAGGTTCATCAAAGCTTCCATTTCCATTTGCTGTATTTCGGTAAGAAGTCCATATTGAGCTGTTCCGCTATTATGGATAATAGCATCAAGTGAAAATATATTAGGAATAATTTTTTTATACCCGCCTGGTACAGACAGGTCTGCCTGAATCGGAATAAATTCTCCGCCAAACCTTTGAAGGCGATCCAGAAGCCTGTTGACCCCCTCCTCATTTTGATTGTAATGCAAATAAAGCGAATAGCCTTCTTCTGCCAGTTTAACGCTGATTGCCTGGCCGATTCCTCCGCTCGCTCCAGTTATTAATGCAAATTTCCTCATTTCATATCCTCCCGAAAAAAGCAAAGCGCCATTTAATTGGCGCTCTGCTGAAACTGCTTTTCATTTCTTAGGGACAACCTGACAAACCGTAAACCGTTCTTCACTTATCAAATTACCAGCCGCATTTTCCACATCCTCAAGTGTGATGCTTTCAAGGGTCGGCACAACATCAAATAAATCCATTTCATTAAAAGCATACCGGGTAAATTGGTTGGCGATATATTCCGGTGAATTGACAGCCCGCAGGAATGCACCTATTTTCTTCTTTTTAGTCCGATCGAGTGTTTCCTGTGAAATAGCTCCCTTTTCCCTGGCATCCAGGAGCATCTTTTGCAGTGTTTCAGCCAAACGGTCAGGATCGTTCGTGTCTCCGCCCACCATGGCAAATCCAAAGCCCTGCTCCTGCGTATAATCGAAGGAGAATGTGTCATCAATTAACCCTTCACTATAAAGTGTGCTGTAATGCTCAGAGCTTTTACCGAAAAAGATATCCAGCAGCACATTAAGACTCAGCTCATTTTTCAGCATTTCTTTGCCGGACTGATTTGCAGTACTGCTCTTTATCCCGACCAGGCACTTTGAGGTCTGGACATTCATCTCAAGAACTTTTTTCTTTTTGGCCGCTTCAGAAGGCTCTTCTTCGAATTGGCGTTTGATTTCGGGAATCTCTTTATAATCCTTCTTGCTTTGATTATCCCTCACCTGAGACATAATCTGATTCGGATCAACGGGACCGACAATGAACAGCAGCATGTTACTAGGGTGGTAGAAAGTCTCATAACATTCATAAAGCATATCCTTCGTGATATGTGAAATGGACTCGATCGTACCAGCGATATCGATTTTAACAGGGTGGTTTCTGAACATATTTTCGATCAGTCCAAAATATAAGCGCCAGTCAGGATTGTCATCATACATGGTGATTTCCTGGCCGATGATGCCTTTCTCTTTTTCAACAGTCTTTTCTGTAAAATATGGGTCCTGCACAAAATCAATCAGCGTTTCAAGGTTCATCTCTACATTGGACGTGCTGGAAAATAGATAAGCTGTCCTTGTGAAAGATGTAAAAGCATTAGCTGATGCTCCCTGCTTGCTGAATTGCTGGAATACATCCCCGTCTTCTTTCTCAAATAGCTTATGCTCCAAAAAATGTGCAATCCCATCCGGAACTTTTACAAACTCCTCTTTTCCGGGGGGGAGAAAATGATTGTCGATTGACCCATACTTTGTCGTAAAGGTGGCATAGGTCTTGTTAAAACCCTTTTTCGGCAGAATATATACATCCAGCCCATTTTCAAGTTTTTCATGATACAGCTCTTCCTGAAGCTGGTCAAAAGTGATTTTTTCCATTACTTGCCCGCCTCCTTTCCTGTCAGAAAGTACACAGTATCCAAACTGACCTTCTTGGCTGTTGCGGCAATTTCCTCTTTTGTTACCTTATCCATTTCATTCATCCAGGTTTGAAGGGTAATTTCTTTCCCTGACACAACATTATGGTAAAGGACCTCGACAATTCCGCGTGCTGTATCAACAGTCTCCAGAAGCTGATTTTTAATGACTGCTTTGGTCTGTTCCATTTCCTGTTCTGTAAAGTCACCATTCTTCATAGCATCCAGTTGCTCTTTAATAATACTCACTGCCTGGTCATAGTTGCTGTTATCGATTCCGGACATCACCATCATTAGCCCTTTATGGCTTTCCAGGCGGCTGGCTACGTAGTATGCGAGACTGGCTTTTTCCCGGACGTTCAAGAACAGTTTTGAATGAGAAAATCCTCCGAAGATTCCATTGAATACCTGAAGCGCATAATATTCCGGATCACCGTAAACGACATTTGTCCGGTAGCCGATATTTAGTTTCCCCTGCTTCACATCTTGTTCTTCCCGGACTTCGTTTACAGATTCCTTCGTTCTAACAGAGGATGCAGGCGCTGTCTGAGGTGTTCTCTTCTGAAAGGTTAAAAGCTCCCCTGCATAGGATTCGGCGTCTGCCTCTTCCACGTCACCTATAACATATAAATCAAGCTCATCCTCCGCCAATGCCTGCTGATAATATTCAAAAAGGCTTTGAGGAGTAATATTGTCCACATCTTCTTTCTCGCCATGCACATGCAGTGCATACGGCTCATCTTTGCACATTTCCTGAACCAGCCGGAAATTGGAATAGCGCATTTTATCATCGTAAACTGATTGAATTCGCTGTTTAAGTGTCCTTTTTTCTTTTTCAACTGTATCCTGGTCAAAAGCGCCTTCATGCACATTTGGCTTTGTCAGGATTTCCGCTAAAAATTGGAACGCTTTTTTCAAAAGAGGAGTCGGATCAGAAAGAAACTTTTCGTTTGCGACTTCAACTGAAATGGTCATGACATGGTACTCGCCCTTTTTCGCCAAATCGACGAAAAGTGTTGCACCATATAATTCATCAAGGTAAGCCCGCAGCTTTCCGGTTGAAGGGTAGGACGAACTGCTGCTCTGTAATACATGAGGCAATAGGGATCTTAAAGTAACTGTATTCTTTTCAAGCGGGGCTTTCATTTTCCAAACCAGGGTATTGGTTTTATATTTCTCTGTTTTAACCACGTGAAGCTTATAGCCATTCATGGCTTTTACGGATTCAGAGATTATGGCCATGTCTTTTCCTCCTGTCAGTAGATTGATGAGTCCAAAGTACGGTCAATAGTAAATAGAGGGAGCATCCCCTGTATGTAAACACTTTGCTGCTATCTTCTATAATATCCTTTGTAATAAATCATATTCTTACTATACCTTGCCCTATTTCTTTATTTCAAGTTATTGGCTGTATTGGAAGGTTTATATATTTTTTTATAAGTGATGGTTTTTAATAAGAATCTGAAAAATATAAAGCCCCATTTCCGAAAAGAAATGAGGCTTTGTGTGTTAACGTTTTCCTTTTATATAAGGAATACCAGCTGCTTTTGGAGCATCCGCGCGTCCGATGAAACCAGTTAATGCCAGAATCGTTAAAACATATGGTGCAATGAGAAGGTATACATTTGGAATATTCTCCAGGAATGGAAGGCTGGAGCCCATGATGCTCAAGCTTTGCGCAAATCCAAAGAATAGAGCCGCACCCATAACACCAAGCGGATGCCACTTACCAAAGATCAATGCCGCCAATGCCATAAAGCCCTGGCCGCTGATGGTTGCATGGCCGAAGTCTGAAGAAATCGACTGTGCATACACACCGCCGCCAATTCCTGCAAGGGCTCCGGAGATTAATACCCCAATGTATCTCATCCTTGTGACATTAATACCCATTGTATCGGCAGCCATTGGATGTTCACCAACCGCACGCAGCCTTAGCCCGAATGGAGTTTTAAACATCACAAACCAGGCGAGAAATGCAACGGCTATGGCAACGAATGAAGTATAGTAAGTGTTTGAGAAAAATAATTTACCTATAACAGGGATATCACTCAAAAATGGAATATCCACTTTGCTGAATCCTTTTTGAATGATATCTGTCTGGCCTTTTCCATAAATGAATTTAACCAGGAACAGTGCCGCACCAATTGCCAGAAGGTTAATTGCAACCCCTGACACAACCTGGTCTGCTCTAAAGGTAATAGAAGCAACAGCATGCAGGATGGATAGCAGAGCTCCAACAACCATAGCTGCGAGTAATGCAACCCACGGTGTCATGCTGCCAAATACATCAACAAATGTTAGGTTAAAAACAATGGCAGTGAACGCTCCAATTACCATCAAGCCTTCTAAACCAATATTTACAACACCGGAGCTTTCTGAAAAGTTTCCGCCCAATCCAGTGAAAATAAGCGGGGCTGCCCAAAGCAAAGTTGCTGGAATAATAATTAATAAGATCTCCATTAAGCCCACTTACTTCACCCCCTTTTTGCTGATACGGTCAATAAAGATGCGAATCATATAGCTTGCAGCAACAAAGAACACGATAAGAGCAATGATAATATCAACCAGTTCATTAGGAACTCCAGCTTCAAGCGGCATGTTTAAGGCGCCGACCTTCAAGCTTCCGAATAGCAATGCTGCAAAAATAATTCCAATTGGACCATTCCCGCCTAAGAGTGCTACCGCGATTCCGTCAAAACCTACTCCGGTAAAGCCGCCCTTTATGGCTGCATAGCCGAATGTACCCAACGCTTCCATCGCACCCGCAAGTCCTGCAAATGCTCCTGAGATGACCATTGATAAAATGATATTTTTGCTGACGCTCATGCCTGCATATTCAGATGCATGCTGGTTAAAGCCTACAGCTCGCAATTCGTATCCTTTAGATGTTTTTTCTAATAGGAACCACATAATAAACACACATGCTAAAGCAATTAAAATTCCCCAGTGCAAACGGGAATAATCAGTTAATCCTTCAAGAAACGGGGAACGCAATGATGCAGATTCTGCAATCATCTCGCTCCGGTCACTTTTTTCTGAAAGAACCGTACGGACTATATAGTTGGTTACATGCAAGGCCACATAGTTCATCATGATCGTGACAATAACTTCATGCACTTTAAACTTGGCTTTCAAAAGGCCCGGTATGAATGCCCACAGCGCTCCAGCAGCTGCAGCTGCGAGAACCGCTAGCGGCAGATGGATGAACTTTGGAAGTTCAAATGCAACCCCTACCCAAACAGCTGCAAGCCATCCGACGATCAGCTGTCCTTCAACACCGATATTAAATAAGCCTGTACGAAAAGCAAATGCAACCGCCAAACCGGCAAGAATATAAGGAGTCACCTGTCTGACTACTTCGCCAGTATAGTAGATTTCTCCGAAAGCACCGTTCCATAAGGCAATAAATGCGGATACGGGATTATATCCTGTTGCTATCATTATGATTGTACCTACTAATACCCCAAGCAGAACGGCAACTAGAGGTACGACAATATTCTTCATGCGATTAGACATGGTTTTCGCCACCCGCTTCCTTCCGTTTAGAACCGGCCATTAATAAACCTAATTCTTGTTCAGTTGTTTGTTTCGGGTCAACTACTGCTACAATTTCTCCCTCATAAATAACAGCGATCCGGTCGCTGACATTCATTATTTCATCCAATTCAAATGAAAGAAGCAGCACTGCTTTCCCTTGGTCACGCTGTTCAATCAGACGCCTGTGAATGTATTCAATTGCACCAACATCCAGGCCGCGTGTCGGCTGAGCAGCAATCAGAAGATCCGGATTGCGGTCAATTTCACGTCCGATTATGGCTTTCTGCTGGTTACCTCCGGAAAGTGCCCGTGCAAGTGTATATTCACTTGGGGTCCTAACGTCGAATTCTTTAATCAGCTTTGTTGCTTTGCTGTAGATTTGTTTAAAGTTTAGAACACCCTTTTTAGAAAATGGAGCTTTGTAATAGGTTTGCAGAACCATATTCTCTCCAATTGGAAAATCGAGGACAAGTCCATGCTTGTGACGGTCCTGAGGGATATGCCCTACACCAGTCTCCGTAACTTTACGAGGAGACATATTCACAATTTCTTTGCCATTCAATTTAATTGAACCGCTTTCAGATTTCCTCAAGCCAGTGATTGCCTCAATTAATTCTGACTGTCCATTCCCGTCTACGCCCGCAATACCGACAATTTCACCTGCCCGTACATTGAGGTTAAGATTATTAACAGCACCAAGCCCCCGAGAATCTTTCACATTTAGATCATGAATCTCAAGCACCTGCTCCTGCGGCTTTGAGTCGGTTTTATCCGTTTTAAAAGTAACTTCCCTTCCCACCATTAAGCTGGCAAGGTCATTCGGGTTCGTTTCACTTACATTAACGGTACCGATTCCAACTCCTTTGCGGATAACCGTTACCCGATCACACACTTCCATAATTTCCTTTAGCTTGTGAGTGATTAGAATTATAGATTTGCCTTCCTGAATTAGAGTTTTCAGAATCTGGATTAACTCTTTAATTTCCTGTGGAGTCAGAACAGCAGTAGGCTCATCAAAAATAAGGATTTCAGCACCGCGATAAAGAGTCTTTAAGATCTCCACCCGCTGCTGCATTCCAACTGAAATATCGGATATTTTCGCCTGCGGGTCAACCGCAAGTCCATATCGCTCGGAAATCTCCCTAACTTCCTTCTCAGCCTTTTTAATATCAATTTTTCCGCCTTTGGTTGTTTCTTTTCCAAGAATAATATTTTCAGTGACAGTGAAACGGTCTACAAGCATAAAATGCTGATGGACCATCCCGATGCCCAAGTCATTTGCTATATTTGGATCGGTGATGCTCACCGGTTTTCCTTTAACTTTAATTTCACCCTTTTCAGGCTGATATAAGCCAAAAAGGACGTTCATCAATGTTGACTTGCCTGCACCATTTTCGCCAAGCAGCGCATGAATTTCACCTGGTTTCAGCTGAAGCGTAATATTATCATTTGCAACGATTCCAGGAAATTCCTTGCGTATGTTGAGCATTTCAATAACATAATCCATTTGTTTCACTCCTTGCTCAAAATATAAGGAAATCTTTTAGTAGTAAGAGGTCAGACCTTGGAATTTCTTAGAAAAACCTGGCCATAAAGCCAAGCTCCTAAATAATTTAAAATAAGAATTAGTGCATTAAAAATCTAAGTGAAATACAGAATTAATTCTGCCCTTCATTTAAACTTTTAATTTTTTTAAAAAAGGAATAAGAGGCCGCAGTGCAACCTGCTTATTCCTAAAATTAATTATTCAACTGAGAAAGAAGCCAGTTCATCTTTTGAAGATGGGACAGTCAGGTCACCATTCTTGATCTTTTCCTGCCATTCTTTAACTGCACCTTCGATTTCTGCTTTAGCAGATACTTCCGGGTTGATAGGAGCAAGGCCTACACCGTCTTCAGCCAATCCGTAAGTAGTTGTTTCTCCACCAGGGAAGCTGCCGTCTTTAGCCTTTGTAGAAAGGTCCTTTACAGCATTGTCTACACGCTTAAGAGCAGATGTAAGGATTACATTGTGCTCTTTGCCATCGATTTCTACTACACCCTCAGCTGTCTGATCTGAGTCAACACCAATTGCCCAAAGCTCTCTTGCCGGGTCTTTCTTTTTAAGGTCACGAGCTTCCTTGAAAAGACCGTTTCCAGTTCCGCCGGCAGCGTGGAAGATTACATCTACGCCAGAAGAGTACATTTTAGAAGCAATTGTCTGGCCTAATTCAGCTTTATCAAATGCACCAGCATATTGAACTTCTACTTTAATATCAGGGTTTACCGCTTGAACACCAGCAAGGAATCCAGATTCAAAACGCTCGATAACCGGAATTTCCATACCGCCGATGAAACCAATTTTGTTTTCTTTAGTTGCATTTGCTGCAGCAACACCCGCAAGGAATGCAGCTTCCTGCTCTTTGAACATGATGCTTGCTACGTTCGGCTGATCTACTACCGCGTCAACGATACCGAAATGGGAATCTTTTTGCTGCTGAGCAATCTCATTGATTGCACCTTCCATTAAGAAACCGATTCCAAAAACAAGATCAAAGTCCTGACGTGCTAATGTATTAAGGTTTGTAGAATAGTCAGCATCTGACTGTGATTGAAGATAGTCATATCCGCCTTTTCCTTTTTCAAGTCCATTTTCGTCACCAAATGCTTTTAAACCTTCCCAAGCAGATTGGTTAAATGATTTATCATCTACACCGCCGACATCTGTTACCATCGCTACAGAGAATGCTTTTTCTTTATCGTCTCCGCCAGCTGTTTCTCCGCCTTTTTCTTCACTTTTGCCGCAAGCACCCAGAATCGTTCCAGCAGCAAGAACTAAAGATAGCGCCAATCCAAATTTACGCTTTTTCAAGGTTGGTACCCCCTAAGAAATTGTTTTTGCATTAGCGGAATGAATGATTGTGTTTTCGTGCTTCCCAAAAAGCTAGATTCTCTTTCTGAGGACATGGAAACTGAACTTATCAGCTCTGAAATAATTGACCGAATAAAGAATCGGTGTATCCGCTTCATCGAAATGCATCTGCTTTAGTACAAGCAATGCAGTTTCAGGGTCACATTCCAGAATAGGGGAAATTTTCTCGTGATAGCCAATAGGCTCGATTTGAGCGACAGCATAAGTGATTTTCCGGTTTGCCTCTTCTTCAAGCATGTTGAGGATCGACTCTTGTTCGTGGGAAAATGTATCCGGGAGAATATTCTCAGGAACTTTATCCACACAATAAACGACCGGTTCACCATTCGCTGTTCTAACCCTCTCAATTACAGCAATCTCCTGGTCTGGCGCACATGAGAATCTGCGGATATCGTCTTCAGTAGGTCCCAAAGTTACAGAACTCAAGAAAACGGTTCCCGGCTTCATCCCTGCCTGCAAAATCATGTTTGTGACACTATTAAGCTGTTCGATGCCTGATGTAAATAGCGGCTTTGCATTTACAAAGGTGCCTACACCGTGACGGCGGATAATTACGTTTTCTTCTTCAAGAATGCGCAGCGCCTCCCGCAGTGTAGCTCTGCTGACACCAAGCTGTTTGGCAAGATCAAATTCTGATGGAAGCTTTTCTTTTTCTTTATACACTCCATCTTCAATATCTTGTTTTAATCGATCGATGACTTGCAAATATAAATGCCGGTTATCTGACTTAATAGACATGCAGGGTTCCTCCAACTTCAGTTCTCAAGACATCAGACCTCTGATGTTCAATCATTCCTACTAATCGAAAATACTATAACACTTTTTACCCAATAAAGAAATAGAAATTTATCAATTTGTCGAAAAAAGGTGAAAAGAACAAAATGTTTGTAAATCCCTCTGTACCAATTCTTTTTTTCTGGTATAATACCATATTGAAAACGATTACATTTTTATTAAAAGCGAAAAATACACCTGGCAATTCATACTATTTCATAATGAGATGAAAGTACCATACCTCTTTCATTTTGTGTAAACGTTTTTAGTAGTATGGCATAATGAAATGGTTTTTTTATAGCCTTCATTTTTCAGGCAAAAATCTTCCTAAAACGTTAAAAAAATGGCCGTCCGCAGACAGGCCATTTTTAAATATGTCATGCTTATTAATTTTAAGAACTTGCTTCCTCCGAAGGCTTGCCCTGGAGCACAGATCTTGGCTTGCTGCCTTCATATGGTCCGACAATCCCCCTTGCTTCCATTTCATCGATCAGCCTTGCCGCTCTCGTATAGCCAATTCTGAATCTTCTCTGAAGCATGGAGACAGAAGCAGTCTGCATTTCCAATATCAATTCAACAGCTTCTTCATAAAGATCATCATCCACTTCTCCTGCAGCTTCCGGGATATCCTCCGGAATCATTTCTTCCTGATATTGCGCCTTCTGCTGGCCGATGACGAAGTCCACTATCTCTTCAACTTCTTCATCTGACAGGAAGGCTCCCTGTACACGGACTGGTTTTGAAGCACCAACAGGAAGGAAAAGCATAT
Source organism: Bacillus sp. 7894-2 (assembly GCF_002272225.1). Classification (NCBI taxonomy): domain Bacteria; kingdom Bacillati; phylum Bacillota; class Bacilli; order Caryophanales; family Bacillaceae; genus Bacillus; species Bacillus sp. 7894-2. Next base: position 86,886 of record NZ_NPDG01000004.1, on the reverse strand, counting down.
CTCCTCTTCCCAGTAGTTTTTCCGCTCCGCCCATATCCAGGATGGTTCTTGAATCTGTCATTGATGAAACAGCAAACGCAATTCTTGAAGGTATATTTGCTTTAATTACACCTGTGATAACATCCACTGACGGACGTTGAGTTGCGATTATTAAATGGATGCCTGCCGCCCGTGCCATTTGAGCAAGGCGAGTGATTGCGTCTTCCACATCGGAGGATGCCACCATCATTAAGTCTGCAAGCTCGTCCACTATAACAACAATATACGGCAGGAGGGGCTGCTGTGCCTCCTCTTCTGCATTATGCCTTTTTACATACTCATTATAGCCTTCGATATTCCTTGTGCCAGTATGTGAGAACAGCTCATAGCGCCTTTCCATCTCACTGACAACTTTCTGCAGCGCCTGAGCAGCTTTCTTCGGATTTGTCACAACCGGTGCCAGTAAATGAGGCACCCCATTGTAAACATTCAACTCGACCATTTTAGGGTCAATCATCATTAATTTTACTTCATGTGGTTTTGCTCTCATCAAAATGCTGGTAATGATTCCGTTAATACAAACACTCTTTCCGCTTCCTGTCGCGCCGGCAACAAGAAGGTGGGGCATTTTATTGAGTTCTGCGAGGACAGCTTCTCCGGTTATATCACGGCCCAGCCCGATCATAAGCTTGGAGTCCGGCTTGTCATTTTGTTTGGATTCAATTACTTCCCTTAGAGAAACCATAGCCACTTCTGAGTTAGGGACTTCTATTCCAATAGCTGATTTACCCGGAATAGGTGCTTCGATCCGGATATCCTTAGCTGCCAGTGCCAATGCCAAATCATCATTCAGACTAACGATTTTGCTTACCTTTACTCCAACATCCGGATGAACCTCATATTTTGTAACAGCCGGACCTAAATGAACCTGTGTCACCCTTGCTTTTACTCCGAAACTCTGAAATGTTCTTTCGAGCTTAGCAGCATTCGCGTGGATTAGCTCATATTCACCGCTTTGATCAGTTTGCCTTGGCAGTTTTAAAAGTCTGATAGGAGGCAGCTCGTAGTCTTTGTTTTCCACTTCTGTAAACGTGATAGGCGGCGCATTTTCATCCTCCTGCTCTGTGACTGCCTTTTCCTGTGGCTGATCAGCAGCCGCATCCCGGAGATCCTCCTGATAAGCTCTTTCGGCAAAGCTTGATATTATTGGTTCGGGAGTTGGTTCAGATACCGGTTCGGAAGAATTATTGATCGTTATTACCGTTTCAGGTTCTTCTTCCTGCTGAAGAGCACGCTGCTCTTCTTCTCTTCTTGACTGCCTTTCTTCTCGTCTTTCTCTGCCTTTTTGTTTCCATTCTTTCATATCATTTATAAAAGCAGCCCATTGTTTCTTGCAGAAATTAAGAATTGCGGCCATCATTTTCCCTGCAGCATCTCCGAACGTTTTTCCAGTGATAAGAACAAAACCGATAATAATTAATAAAAAGGCTACAATTTTTGATCCTGCTTCATCAAAAAGATAATAAAAGAGGGCGAAAAAAATAGCCCCCAGCATTCCTCCGCCTAAAGCGGTTGTGCTTGTTTCTCCCCGGACTTCCATCCGGAATAGTTCCCACGTATTGGCTATTACACTCGGATCATCAAACTTCCCTCCATTTGAGAGAAGCTGAAATAATGTTACATGACTCAACAGCAGTAGGGAGCTTATGATGAGATAAATTCCGATTAATTTCGTGTGGAAAAGATAGGGAAGTGCCCTCTTCCACATCAGATAACCTGAAAAAATAACAAGTCCAATCAGGCTGAGCATGTACCATTCTCCCATAAAAAAACGGAAAAAAAGCACCGTTGCATTCCCGACCGCTCCGAGCCTGGCAATTGATAATACCGCAAGTGCCAGCAAAATCAGGGCAATTAGTTCAAATTTCATTGTCCGTTTCAATGTTTCGTTCTTTTTAGACTTTCTTTTCTTTCTTTTGGCCATATTATCACCTTATCATTATTCTTATTAACAGCATCATCTAAATTCCATTATGTAATACATCATGTCTGTTATGAAAGAAGAAGCAGCCATTTTTTGGCTGCTTCTAAAGTTACTTTTATTATATCATAACGATTCTAAATTAAGTTGTTTTTTGAAAGGATTTATCAGCTTAACTGCGTCAAAGTGATCATGGAACCGGGAGTGTACCTTTCATCCATATAATGGGTGGGATCGCTGCTCATGATTCTTAAAATGCGGCATTCCTGTCCTGCATTCATTTCAACAAGGAGAGGGATTCCTTCATATGAGACAATCTTCTGCTTGCTGAAATCGTCCTGCTCATTTTGGTAAATGAGTTCTTGCGGCATCATTGTATAAAGGATCATTGAACCATCACTTCTTCTGTTGGTTTATTCATATCAATCAGCTCATTCAGCTTTGCGAGCGCAGGCCCAACACCGCCTACTTCATCAATCAGTCCATACTCAACAGCATCCCTGCCGACCACATTCGTCCCTATATCCCTGGTCAGGTTGCCCTTATCAAACATCAGGTCTTTAAATTTCTGTTCTGATATATTGGAATGCTTTGTTACAAAATTAATTACCCGATCCTGCATTTTATCCATATACTCAAACGTTTGCGGCACACCGATTACCAGGCCGGTCAGTCTGATAGGGTGGATGGTCATCGTAGCTGTCTCTGCAATAAAGGAATAATCGCATGATACCGCAATAGGAACACCAATGGAATGGCCGCCTCCAAGGACAATGGAGACTGTTGGCTTAGACAATGATGCAAGCATTTCTGATATTGCCAGCCCGGCCTCCACATCGCCGCCAACAGTATTCAAGATAACCAGAAGACCTTCTATCTTTGGGTTTTGCTCAATCGCAACGATCTGAGGGATTAAATGCTCATATTTTGTTGTTTTATTTTGCGGCGGAAGCTGAAGATGCCCTTCCACCTGTCCGACAATTGTCAAGCAGTGAATTTTGGAATCCTGAGACAGCTGCGGCACATTTGTTTGTCCTAGCTGCTGAATTTTTTCCATAAGGGCAGAAGGTTTATCCTCTTTCGGCTGTTCTTGCCCTTCTCCGCCCTCATTGCGGGTATTTTTCAAATCGTTTTCCATCCTTATTTCTCCCTTCAAGCAATATATTGTTAGTATGAACGCGTGATCATTTTTCATGCGCATTATTACCTGAGGGTCAAAAGCAAAAAACACAGCCCTGCAATCGATGCGGGCTGTGTTCTGACTGTTATCCCTCCATAAGAATTGGAAGAATCATTGGTCTGCGTTTTGTTTTTTCATAAAGATACTGATTCAGGCTGTCACGCATATCCTGCTTAATTCCTGACCAGTCAAATGCTTCTCTGGCAAGGTTCTGTTCTACCGCTTCTCTTACTATTTTTACAGCTTCCTCAAGAAGCTTTTCTGATTCCCTGACATACACAAATCCTCTTGTAATGATTTCAGGGCCAGCTGAGATTTTCTTTTCTTTTTTATTAAGAGTAACTACCACCAATAAAACACCATCCTGAGAAAGCAGCTTCCGGTCTCTTAAGACAATATTTCCGACATCGCCGACACCAATTCCGTCAATCAGAACATTACCTGATGGAATTTTCCCTCCGGGTACGATTGTGCCATCCTTGATTTCTGCTACATCGCCTTTATCCGGGATAAAAATTTGTCCGCTTGATAATCCGCACTCCAAAGCAACTTTTGCATGGGCTTTCAGCATTCGGTACTCCCCATGAACAGGGATGAAGAATTTGGGACTCATCAGATTAATCATAAATTTAAGTTCTTCCTGGCTGCCATGGCTCGAGGTATTAAAGGTTCCCTTTCCTGGGATTACCTCAGCACCCGCTCTAAACAGCATATCAATGGTTTTGAAAATAAATACCTCAGTGCCTCTTAATGGTGATGCAGCGAGTAAAACGGTATCGCCGTGTTTTATATTGACCTGTCTATGGGACTGCTTCGCCATTTTTTGGAGTGCTTCGATTGGCTCTCCCTGTGTACCCGTGGTAAGAACCACGATTTGGTCATCACTGTATTTGCCGATCTCAGCAACAGGAATAATCACATCTTCTCCTACCTGCAAATATCCGAGCTGCAGAGCAATGTCATAGATTCTCTGCAGACTTTTGCCGACCACTGCCAGTTTCCTGCCTGTTTCGATCGCTGCATCAAAAATATGCTGTATACGAATTAAGTCAGATGCAAAGGAAGCCGCAATGACTCTCCCCTTAGCAGCATAGAATGCAGCTGTCATCTCTCTGGCCACCTTCGATTCTGAGCTGGTGTAGCCTGGTTTTTCTGCTTCGGTACTGTCAGATAGAAGGCAAAGAACTCCTTCTTCACCTAAGCGCGCCATTTTGCCGATTTCAGGTTTGTATAAGTCAGTCGCTGCCTGATCGAATTTAAAGTCGCCGGTATACACAATTGCACCTTCTGATGTATGTATGGCAACACCCACACTATCCGGAATGCTATGGCTGGTTCTAAAAAAAGTTACATCTGCCGAATCAAATTCAACCCTGGTATCTGAATTGATTTCAATAAACTGTGCCTTGCCTTTGTATTCCTGTTCCTTCATTTTGGCTTTGGCCAGCGCCAGAGTCAGCTTTGTTCCGTAAACAGGTACATTGACTTTTGCAAGCACATAAGACAGTCCACCAATATGATCCTCATGTCCATGTGTCAGAAAAATTCCTTTTACTCTTTCCTTGTTTTGAACTAGATATGTAACATCCGGTATCACGATATCAATTCCGAGCATTTCATTTTCAGGGAACATTAATCCGGCATCGATGACATATATATCCTCGTCCACCTCTGCCAAATACATATTCTTCCCAAGTTCTCCGACTCCTCCGAGTGCTGCCAGCTTGATGCTATCATTCTGTCTCTTTTTCAATGTATTATCCTCCCATGCATGTTCAGCCGATCAAGATCAGTTATCCATATTATACTTGAAGTCGTAAAAACATGACAACCAAATTTATACATGGGCTTTATTTGAGCGTTCCTGGGGCTTTTTATATTTAGTCTCTAGTTTTTTGGGGTTATAAATCCGCCATATAATAAAATAAAAACCAACCAGCAAAGCACTGGTTGGCAAGCAAAGTATTATTTAAATAGGGCAGCAACTGCACTGCGTTCCTGTTCTGTTAATGGGACCATTGGAAGACGGACGGATCCGACATCCAGCCCTTTAAGCTGCAGCGCCGTTTTTACAGGCACTGGGCTTGGGGCTGCGAAAAGACCCTCCATGATCGGAAGAATTTTTTGATGGATTTTTGCAGCTTTTTCATTTTCACCATTCAGGTAAGCTGTGATCATTTCCTGCATTTCATTCCCTATTACATGGGAAGCAACAGACACAATTCCAGTCCCGCCTATTGCCATACATGGAAGAGTAAGTCCGTCATCACCGCTGTATAGCATAAAGTCATCATCCGTATTAGCAATAATTTTGGCCATTGCATTCAGATCTCCGCTTGCTTCTTTCACTGCCGCGATGTTAGAGATTTCGGAAAGGCGGATGATTGTTTCTGGCAGAATATTCACTGAAGAGCGTCCCGGAATATTATAAACCATTACCGGGAGGCTCGTGCTTTCCGCAATTGCCTTGAAATGCTGGTAAAGCCCTTCCTGATTTGGCTTATTGTAATATGGTGCTACGATCATGATCGCATCAACACCAATTTGCTCTGCTTTTTTCGTTAATTCAATGGATTCATACGTGTTATTGCTTCCGGTGCCGGCAATGACAGGCACCCGTTTGTCAGCTGCTTTCACTGCATGTTTGAATAATGCCAGCTTTTCCTCTTTTGTCAGTGTTGGGGACTCCCCTGTTGTCCCGGCAACAACTAAAGAATCTGTTCCGTTTTCAATAAGATGATTGATTAGCTGTGTCGTCTTAGGGAAATCAATATGTCCCTTATTATCGAATGGTGTTACCATTGCTGTTGATACTCGGCCAAATAGAACCATGTTTACACTCCTTGCAGATGTTTAAAAGATCGGGAAGAAACGGTCGGATCTGCCGCATAGGATACAAATCCGTCGTTAACCGCTGAATGGCTTTCTTCCCCTTTTTAAACATGTTATTTTCAAATTTTTAAATGTCTGTTCTCTCATATTCCGCTAAATCTTCTTCCAGGCGGAAAGCATCGTGCAATGCATTAACAGACTTTATCAAATCTGCCTGCTTTACCAGGACCCAGATTGTTGTATGGCTGTCTGCTGACTGCAGAATACGGATTCCCTGCTCGGACAATGCCGTAACGATCCGCGAGGCCACTCCGGGTACACCCTGCATTCCAGCTCCGACAACCGAAACTTTCGCACACTCTCTTTCAACCAGCGGATCATGACCCAGGCCCTTTAAAATACTAATCGCTTTATCGGTCATTTCTTCCGTTACGGTGTAGTTGACGCCATTAGGATATATATTGATAAAGTCAACACTAATTCCCTGGGTAGCCATGGCTTTAAAGACCTCAGACTGCAGATCGTATTGGTCTTTCTTCGCAAGGACCTTAATTTGTGTCACATTGGAAACATGGGCTATTCCAGTTACCGAACGCTCTTTAATATCTGTTCCGCGTCTGTTCTTATTCAATGTTGTGACAAGGGTTCCGAGACTGTCGGAGTATGTTGAACGGATTCTGATCGGAATTTTTGCCTGCATGGCAATTTCGACTGCCCGGGGGTGAATGACCTTAGCGCCCTGATATGCCATATTGCAGACCTCTGTGTAAGTGACCACTGATAATGGGCGCGCATTTTCAGCAATGCGGGGATCAGCGGTCATAATGCCTTCCACATCAGTAAAGATATCTATCCACTCCGCATTTAGGGCTGCTCCAAGAGCCGCTGCAGAGGTATCACTGCCGCCCCTGCCGATGGTTGTGACATCACCGGTTTTTGATGATCCCTGAAATCCTGCAACCACGATAACATCATGATTTTCAAGCTCTTTCAAAAGCCTGTCGCATTTCATATCGATAATTTTTGCGTTAGTATGATCATTATTCGTTCTAAATCCTGCCTGTGCACCAGTCATTGCTGCTGCTGTGATCCCATGTTCTTTTAGCATGTTTGAAAAAACAACACTTGAGATGACTTCACCGCAGGATAAGAGCAGATCCGTTTCGCGTTTGCTGATTTTGGTATTATTGCCTTCTACCAGCGAAAGCAGTGTGTCGGTTGCATATGGATCTCCTTTTCGGCCCATTGCTGAAACAACGACAACAACCTTGTATCCATCTGCCAGCGCTTTTTTGATATGCTTAGCTGCATGCTCGCGGCTACTCTCGTCGCGGACTGATGTGCCTCCATATTTTTGAACGATGATATTCATTAAAACACCTCTAACCTCTCAACATGAAGAGAATACGATAACTATTTCACTATTCCCAGATTAATTAAACTTTCGGCGATCTGCACTGAATTCCATGCTGCCCCTTTAAGAAGATTATCAGAAACAACCCACATATGAAAGCCTTTATCTTCATCCAGATCTTTGCGGATACGGCCGACGAACACATCATTTTTACCGACACAATCAGCTGGCATCGGGTAAATTTGATTTTCCGGATCATCCTGCAGGACAACTCCAGGTGCATTTTCCAGAAGGCTCTTTACTTCATTTGCCGTAACGCTGTCTGATTCCACTTCAAAATAAAGGGACTCTGAATGTCCTGTTGCCACTGGAAGACGCACGCATGTAGCAGCCACTTGCAGCTCCGGCATATGCATGATTTTCTTTGTCTCATTGATCATTTTCATTTCTTCGTACGTGTAGCCATTATCCTGAAATTTATCAATTTGCGGGATTGCATTGAATGCAATTTGATAATGTTTTTTATCGCTCTTTACAGGAAGAATTGACGGCTCATACTCTTCGTTATTTAAAATGGCTTTTGTCTGCTCATTCAGCTCTTGAACTGCAGCTGCTCCAGAACCTGAAACAGCCTGGTAAGTAGAAACAATTACTTTTTTTAAGCCGAATTTCTCTTTTACCGGCTTTAGTGCAACAACCATTTGGATTGTTGAACAGTTTGGATTGGCGATAATGCCATTATGCTTATGAAGGTCATCTTCATTTACTTCAGGTACGACAAGAGGCACATTTGGATCCATACGGAAAGCACTTGTATTGTCTACCACAATAGCACCATGTTCGACAGCATGTGGGGCCAGTTCCTGTGAAACGTTTCCTCCTGCGCTGAATAGTGCGATGTCCACGCCTTTAAAGCTCTCTGGCTTCGCTTCTTGAACCGTATACTCCTGGCCCTTGAAAGCTACCTTTGATCCGGCGGAACGGGCAGATGATAAGAGAGTTAATTGAGTGATCGGAAAATCTCTGTTTTCAAGTGTTTGAATCATTTGCTGGCCAACTGCACCAGTTGCTCCAACTACCGCGACATGAAATCCTTTTTTCTGTTCCAAATTTCTTTTCCCCTTCCAATACCATTATATTTTTCTAGCAAAGTTAGTTTTTAGTGAAAAACAATAGCCCAAAATTCAATAGAACGGCAGCCAAAATCAATTGGCAGCCGTTTTCCTGCCTGATTATTAAGATGGCAGGCTTCCATTTATATTATCAGCATATTGTTCATACTCCAAGAGGTTAACATTATTTTAAACAGACCTTGGAGGTTGGTTATCTTAATAATCTTTATTTTAACATATTCGTTCACTAAAGGACTAAAATTTTTGCTAGAAAAAATAGGGGGCTAATTGTCGTCTTTATATCTTTCCACTAGAACCGGCTGAAGCTGTTTACCTTCCATGGCATGAAGCACTGTATCAGATAATGCTGTCATTCTTGCCACCATTGAGTTTGGTTTCTTCACAGGATCATCCTGGCCATATGGAATAAAATAAATATTTTTCGTTGCCATTAGTCTCATTAAGTTTACTCCATTTAAACCCAATGCATCATTTGTGGATATTCCCAGCACGACCGGTTTACCGTTTCTTAAGGTTGCCTTTGCTGCCATTAGGACAGGCGAGTCGGTCATTGCATTGGCAAATTTGCTCATCGTATTTCCGGTAAGCGGGGCAATCACCATGCAATCAAGAGGGATCTTAGGTCCCAGCGGCTCTGCTTTCACAATCGAATCAATCACTTTATGTCCAGTCAGATCTTCTATTCTCTGAACCCAGTCTTCCCCTTTTCCGAATCTGGTCTCAGTGCTCTTTACTGTAAAGGTTACGACCGGAAGCACTTCAGCCCCGGCGAGAACAAGCCTTTCTATTTCCGGGAACACTGCATCATATGTGCAATGCGATCCAGTTAATCCGAATCCGATTCTTTTTCCTTTCAAACTCATATTGTATTCCCCTTTCTCTTTTGCAAATCTTCCTTAATCAATTGAGAAAGAACATTCGCCAGTATTTGTCCGGCTGTTTTCGGAGCAACGATTCCAGGCAGGCCAGGAGCGAGCAGTGCTTTTACTCCCCGTTTTTCTGCGTAGCGGAAATCAGTGCCTCCGGGTTTTGAAGCCAGGTCAATGATAAGCGTATGTGTCGGCATCTTCGATATGACGGACGCTGTTACAACTAAATGGGGAGCTGTGTTTATGCAAATATCAACATCTTTTACCGCATCCTCAATTTCCTTCAGGTTAAATGGGGTTAAGCCCATTTCCGTTATCCTGGCGATGTGCTCACTTTTTCTCGCCCCCACCTTTACTTTTGCACCAAGTGCATGAAAGGTTCTTGCTACACTCATTCCAACTCTGCCAAGGCCTATAACGGCAATGTTAGAACCATGAATGGTGAAATCTGTATGCTGGATTGCCATCATAATGGTTCCTTCAACTGTTGGAATGGAATTATAAATAGCTACATCATCACGTTCAAATAATTGAACAAGACGGCGGTCCGCCGATTTGGTTACTCCGGTTAAATATGAATTGGTTATGCCCGAATAAACTGTACAGTGGGCCGGAGTCTGGGAGAGGATTTCCTCTTCAAAAGTTACTTTTTCATTGGAGAAAATCGTTTCAATCTGCCCCTCCAGACCCGTTCCGGGAACAGGCAGGATAATTGCGTCTATATTGGTAAAGTCCACTTCATCTATTTTTTCTTTTACCGCGCCTGAGAACGCATGATCAAGCTGCTCAAAACCAATTAATGCGAGCTTTGCATCAAGCTCGGTCAGTTTACGGATGATTTCGAGCTGCCTTGCATCACCGCCGATGACTGCAATTTGGGTTCCTGTCAGCATGCAACACTCACCTTCTTTTTTCTTTCTTTTTAAGAAAGCATTTATTTTTGAAGCCTACAACTTCATGACTCCTGGTAAAAAGTATCCTCGCACCGGCAACGCCGCTTTACTAAGCAGTTGCACAAGACAGCAATTGCAAGCAGTTTTATCTTTAAAAGTAATGGCGTTAGAATTGGGCCGGCAAATCAATTAATAACCATAAGTTTGTAATGAACTACTTCAACATCTTATGTATGAACGGGGCAATAGGTGAGTTTTCCACTTAAAAGAAACTGGGTCAAAGTTAGAAGGGATTTATAAGGGGATTGAGAAAGTAAACTTCCCGGTAAAAACAAAAAGGACCTAACCGGCCCTTCCTTCAAAACTATTCCTGCTGATCTTCAGATTCCGGGATATCAATAATGATCATGTCATTTCCTATTTTCCTGATATGCTGCCATGAGACCCGGATTTCATCCCCCTGGCGCATGAAGCCGAACCACTTTAATGAAGGGATGAGCAATGCCTGAATCTGCCCGCTTTTTTCATTTATTTCAAGGTCTGTCTGCCCAAGTACTCCCAGCCGTTCTGCACGCTTCACATCCACAATTTCCTTTCCGCTCAGCTCACTTAATCTCATCATCTGCCCTCCTTTTCTCTTCTCTATATTCTTATCGTTCAGCCTGAAGTTTTAGAAGTCCAGGCCAAAAAGAAAACAGCCTGCATGATACAGGCTGTTTCTCCAATTTCGCAATTGAACTAAATGTTAAAGATTTTTCGGAAGTTCTCCATCCGGACTTATTAAAGCCACTGAATAATGATCTGTGAAAATGGAATTCGCCATATTATTCACACCCTGCATGGAAACTGCGTCGATTTCATCCACGATTTCATCCATAGACCGATGGCGGCCCAGAAGCAGTTCATTTTTGCCATTGCGGCTCATCCTGCTGTTTGTGCTTTCAAGGCTTAGCATTAAGCTTCCTTTGAGCTGCTCTTTACTGTTATTAAGCTCTTTATCTGTGATGCCTTCTTTTTTAAGAGTGGCAAGGGTTTCCTGAATCGTATCAAAAAGAACATCCAGCTGTTTTGCTCCAGTTCCGCCGTAAAGCGTCACTATTCCGCTATCCTGGAAGGCAGAATGATAAGAGAAAACTGAATAAGCCAATCCTTTTTGTTCCCTGACATCCTGGAATAAGCGGCTGCTCATGCTTCCACCCAAAATATTATTTAAAACAATCAGGTTGTATATTTCCTCATGCCCTACCTGCAGACCTTCAAAGCCTAAGCAAAGATGAGCCTGCTCGGTATCCTTTTTACGGGCAAGATGGTTTGAATGAAACTCAGGCTTCTGCTCTGTACGTTCTCTCTTACCGCCTTCGTAGGCTCCAAAGTACTTTTCAACTTCTTTGATGAAAGATTCCTCAATATTTCCGGCAATGGAAATCACAACATTTTCAGGCGTGTATGTTTCATGCATATACTGTTTTAATGTTTCGCCATTAAACGCGGCCAGCGTTCCTTCAGTACCAAGAATCGGATATCCAAGTGAGTGGTTCTCGTAGATTGCTTTGCTCAAAAGATCATGAACGATATCGTCAGGCGTGTCTTCATACATTTTGATTTCTTCGTAAACAACATTCTTTTCTTTGTTCAGTTCCTCATCCACAAACGTAGAGTTAAAAAACATATCAGAAAGCACTTCAAGAGCAAAATCAGAATGGGTATCCAGTACTTTTGCATAGTAGCATGTATATTCTTTTGAAGTGAAGGCGTTCACCTGCCCGCCAATACTGTCAAAGCTCTCAGCAATTTCCCGGGCTGTTCTCGTTTTCGTTCCTTTGAAGAACATATGCTCAAGGAAATGAGAAATTCCATTATTCTCGGGAATTTCATTTCTTGAACCTGTTCCGATCCATACTCCTATCGCTACAGAACGGACGGTTGGAATGTTTTCTAGTACGACTCTTACCCCATTTTGGCATGTATATTTCTTGATCAAATAAATTCCTCCTGTTCTGAAACCCAAAGACATACGCTTACATTAGTTTATATTATTATTGTTATTTTTTCCAAAATCCTGATTATTATTTTCCCTATACTGGATTCTCTTCTCGCTTAACAGCTCGGATACTGTTCCAATCTCCAGGTTCTTCTGCTTAAGCCCTGTTATAAGTCTATCAAGTGATTTTTCGGTGGATTCTGTAGGATGCATCAGGATCAGTGATCCATTGTTGACCTTTGATAACACTCTGTTTACCAGTACATCCGGGGCGGGCTTCCTCCAATCCACTGTATCAACAGTCCACATGACAGTGCCCAGGTTTTTCTCGGCAGCAATCTTCACTGTTTCATCTCTATAGCTGCCGCTTGGAGGAGCAAACCATGTAATAGGCTTACTCAGCTTTTCATCCATTGTGGCTTCAATCACATCATTTGTTTTTTGTATTTCTTCCCTTGTCCTTGCGGAAGAGATCACTTTCATATCGGGATGAGTGTACGAATGGTTGCCTACTTCATGGCCTGCATCCATAATCATTCTGGCGAGTTCAGGATTATTCTTTACCCATCTTCCTTCAAGAAAAAAACTTGCTGACACATTATGTTCCTTTAAAGTGGCCAGCATACCGGATAAATATTCATTTCCCCATGCTACATTAATGATGAAGCTGACCATCGGTTTATCAGGATGGCCTTTATATACAGGTGACGGCGGCAGGTCCTTTAACTTCACCTTCGGTTCAATTTGTTTAAATACAAGCTTATCTTCATTGAACTTTTTGCCTGACTTCATCTTCCTATACGACGCCTCAACATCTACTTCAATTCCGTTAAGGCCGGGAATGGCTTTCCATACAGGGTCTATTTTTGCATCCTGTGGAGGAATGCTGAATTCTTCTTTTTTTGCTGTAATTTCTTCATATAGGGAATCCTTTGGCTTGGAAACAGTTATGGCATCTGTTTCTTGTTTAAGGCCTGATACATACTGATCAGTAAAAGGATTATTGATAAAAACAAGTGCCATTACAAACATGATCGTAATATGGATAAACTTTCTCATTCTTCATGCCTCCTTCAATTCATAGTATGATTTGAAGGGACAAGGTAGAACGGAACCCAGTAACAAAGGTATGCAGTATAAGGCAAGAGCCCATGGAAATTCGTATATGTAAAAAGCCAGGGTTTCCCCTGGCTTTTAGGAAAATCGCCACGCAAAATGCTTCTCTTTTAAATAGAGGTTAGTATTATTGCTGTGCTTTTTCCTTTTGCTCACGCTGTTCACGCAATACGGCTTTGCGGGAAAGATTTACGCGGCCTTGTTTATCGATCTCAGTAACTTTTACCAGAAGTTCGTCACCAATGGATAGCACATCTTCCACTTTCCCAACACGCTCTTCAGCAAGTTCTGAAATGTGAACTAATCCATCTTTACCAGAGAAGATTTCAACAAATGCACCGAATTTTTCAATCCGTTTTACCTTGCCCAGATACATTTGTCCAACTTCCACTTCACGTACGATATCTTCAATAATCTTCTTCGCTTTTTGATTCATTTCTTCATTTACAGATGAAATGAATACTGTTCCATCTTGTTCAATATCAATCTTAACGCCTGTTTCTTCGATGATCTTATTGATCTGTTTTCCGCTCGGCCCAATTACATCACGGATTTTGTCAGGGTTGATTGACATCATCAGAATCTTAGGAGCATATTCAGACAGCTCTTTTCTTGGCTGTTCAATAGTGCTCAGCATGGAATCCAGAATCTGCATTCGGCCTTTCTTCGCCTGCTGCAGTGCTTCTTCCAGAATCTCACGGGACAGACCTTCAATCTTAATATCCATTTGCAGAGCAGTAACTCCCTTAGAGGTACCCGCCACTTTGAAATCCATATCTCCAAGGTGATCTTCCATACCCTGAATGTCTGTCAGGATTGAATAATGCTCGCCTGATTTAATTAGACCCATTGCTATACCGGCAACCGGAGCTTTAATAGGCACACCTGCATCCATCATAGCCAGAGTACTTGCACAAATACTTGCCTGTGATGTTGAACCATTTGATTCCAGCACCTCTGATACAAGACGAATCGTATAAGGGAAATCCTTTTCAGAAGGAATAATCGGCTCAAGAGCACGTTCCCCAAGAGCACCATGCCCGATTTCACGGCGGCCCGGCCCTCTAATTGGCCCAGTTTCACCTACACTGAAATTAGGGAAGTTGTAATGGTGCATGAATCTTTTTTCTTCTTCAATTCCCAGTCCGTCCAGAATCTGTACATCTCCAAGAGCTCCTAATGTACAAATGCTCAATGCCTGAGTTTGTCCGCGTGTAAACAAACCTGAACCATGTGTACGCGGCAGAAGGTCTACTTCTGAGGACAGCGGGCGGATGACATCCAATCCGCGTCCATCCGGACGCACTTTATCTTCTGTTATTAAGCGGCGAACTTCAGCTTTAACAATTTTATCAAGGATCTTCCTGATTTGCTTAAGCTTGTCGTCGTCTGCCTCTTCACCTTCATATTTAGCTGTGATTTCTTCTTTAACTGCTTTTATGGCTGCTTCACGTGCATGTTTCTCCTGCACCTGGATAGCTTGAATCATATCCTTCTCACAGATGCCGCGAACTTCCGCTTCTAAGTTCTGGTCAACCTGGTATAAAACAATGTCCATCTTCTCTTTCCCGATTTCAGATGCAATTTCTTCCTGGAAAGCAATAAGGCGTTTAATTTCCTCATGACCAAACATAATTGCTTCAAGCATCGTTTCCTCAGGCACTTCCTCTGCGCCTGCTTCAACCATGTTAATCGCATCTTTTGTGCCCGCTACAACAAGGGTGATATCGCTTTTTTCAGCCTGTTCTACAGATGGATTAATGATAAATTCTCCATCGATGCGGCCTACGCTGACTCCAGCAATCGGTCCGCCAAATGGAATATCCGACACAGAAAGGGCTAATGATGAACCGAACATTGCAGCCATTTCTGATGAGCAGTTTTGATCCACACTCATCACCATGCTTACAACCTGTACATCATTTCTGAAACCGTCAGCGAATAATGGACGGATAGGCCTGTCAATTAAACGGCTTGCCAAAATCGCTTTTTCACTTGGACGGCCCTCTCTCTTAATAAAACCGCCCGGAATCTTACCAACAGCATACAAACGTTCTTCATAGTTAACTGTAAGTGGAAAGAAATCCAGATTTTTTGGTTCTTTTGATGCTGTAGCTGTACTTAAAACTACAGTATCACCGTAGCGCACTAAAACTGCACCGTTAGCCTGTTTAGCCAGCTGGCCAATCTCTACGGTCAATTTGCGCCCAGCCCAATCAAGGCTGTAGACATGTTTATCTTGTCCCATAATTGTACCCCTCTCTGTATTCACTTAAGGACAGGCGTCAATTCTGCCTGGCCCGTTTAATTGTTAATTTCCTGCGAAGACGCAAAAGTTCATGGCTTTGCATTGCCCGCAGTCCAGTTTTATATAAAAGCATGAAATGCTCGTTAATCATAATAAAATTAGGCATCTTATAGTATGCACAATTTTCCCGTTTGCTAAAATAGGATAAGTTATGTATGTACATGATCAGGAACAAAATTCAAGTTTTTAAAGCTAATAAAAAAGCGGGAAAAAATCCCGCTTCTGTTGATTATCGACGTAAGCCAAGCTTATTGATTAACTCACGGTAGCGTGCAACGTCTTTGTTGCGAAGGTAAGTTAATAGGTTACGACGCTTACCAACCATTTTCAAAAGACCGCGACGTGAATGGTGGTCTTTCTTGTGAGTACGTAAATGGTCGTTCAAATTGTTGATTTCTTCAGTAAGGACAGCGATTTGAACTTCTGGAGATCCAGTGTCGCTCTCATGAGTTTTGAACTCATTGATTAGCTCATTTTTACGTTCTTTAGTGATTGCCATCCGGTTCACCTCCTAAATTTTCAATCCCCTGTTACTGAGCAAGCGTCGGTGACTCGACTTGCCAAGCAAAGGTTCATTTGGTACGTTACTTAGAATACAACTTTTTATGACAAAAAGCAAGGCTAAACCCTGTTTTTCTCAAAATATTGCTCAGTCTGCTGTTTATCCTTTTCGATTTGCGCAATTAACTCCTGAACGCCGGCAAATTTCCTTTCGCTTCTAAGATGCTTATGCCATTCAACGGTAACCTTCCTGCCATAAATATCTGAAGTGAAATCAAAAATATGGACTTCAACTGATGGCCTATCCCCTTTTTCCTTATTAAAAGTAGGTTTGTAGCCGACATTACAGACGCCTTCATACCAGCTGCCATCTATTGAGAATCTTACAGCATATACACCGGGAGGGGGGATGATGCAATCATCAGAAACGTCAACATTCGCTGTAGGAAAGCCGATTGTCCGGCCTCTCTTATCACCATGAACAACGATTCCGGATGTTTTATAATATCTTCCTAAAAGGCCGGAAAGCTCACCCGTTTTCCCTTCACGAATATATTTCCTTATTAGCGTAGAACTGATTTTTTCGTCTTCTTTTGCCAGCTTTGCAACGACAGAGTAATCAAATTGATCTCTAGAATGGAACAGCAATGTTTCCATTGTGCCGCGTCCCATTCGTCCATAGGAATAATCAAAGCCTGCCACGACATGTTTTGCATTAAGACCAATCAGGTATTGGTCCACAAACTCCTGTGGCAGCAGATTAGCAAATTCCCTTGTAAAGTTGATAACAAACAAATAATCTATACCTAGATCTGCTATGATGCCAATTTTGTCCTCAAGAGGCGTAATATACTCCACATGCTGAACGCTTTTACCCAAAACGACCGAGGGATGAGGATCAAATGTCATGACAGCACTTTTTAATCCTTTTTGTTCAGCTATCGACCTTGCTTCACGGATGACTTTCTGATGACCCAGATGAACACCATCAAAATAGCCAAGTGCTATTGCCAATTCAGGCATTTCGTTTTTATCAATTCGATGGGGATGATGTATATGAATAACTTCCATATTAATAATTCACCTTTTCTCTACAGAGCCTGGACCTATATAAATGCACAGCTTTTAAACGAGTGCTTATTGATCATTCCTTAACACCTTTACTGGCTTCATTAACCCTGGTTTGCGGGGGTGATGCTCATAAATCGCCAGAACAAGACCTTGCTCTTCCTCTACTGCGATTGGGCCTCTAGTGTCGAGCAAATGATCAGGGATAGTTAATACAGCCCCATTTTTTACTTTCTCTGCTACTTTATCACTTATATGAAATTTCGGCAAATGAGAAATCGCAGCCTCCATCGGCCTAAGAACCTCGTCCATTGTTCCCTTCTCGGCCCTGTCTTCTATTTCTTCAAAAGTCAGGCAATCATCAAGTTTCAGTGAGGCAGACTGGATTCTTACCAGTTCAGACATATGGGCAGGATATCCCAGTTCACTCCCAATCATGACCGCAAGCGTACGGATGTATGTACCTTTGCTGCAGGCTACACGGAAACGGAAGGTAATATTCTCATCCTCAAACATCTCTCTCTCATCGAGAAGTTCAATTGAGTAGATAGTTACTTTCCTGGAAGGCCGTTCCACTTCTATTCCCTGTCTTGCATATTCATAGAGGCGCTTGCCATTCACCTTTACTGCTGAATACATGGGGGGTGTCTGTATAATTTCCCCTGTCAGGCTTTGGAGCACTTTCATCACCTGATTTCTGGAAATAGGTGATGAAACTTCTTTCCTTTCTACAACTTCACCAGATGCATCTTCTGTTGTCGTAGAAAAGCCGATTGTAACTTCTCCCTCATAAGATTTCCCTGCGTCTGTTATGTATTCGGCCACCTTCGTTGCCCTCCCAAGGCAGATGGGAAGTACTCCTGTCACGTCAGGGTCCAGTGTTCCGGTGTGGCCGATTCTTTTCATTCGCAGAATCTTCCGCAGCCTGAACACACAATCATGGGAAGTCATTCCCTTAGGTTTAAAAAGCGGCAAAATCCCTTCCATTATATGTACCACCTTGTCTATATATTTTTAGAAAAAAATGGATAGACAAAGTGTCTATCCATTCCATTATTCTTCATCTTTGGAGCGTTCCTCATCTTTGGAACGGCCTTCGTCCTGGATTTGATGAAGCAACGAGTCGATACGGTTGCCGTAGTCGATTGATTCATCAAATTCGAATAGGATTTCCGGTGTTTTCCGCAGCCGGATTCGCTGGCCGATTTCAGATCGGATAAAGCCTTTTGCTTTAGCCAGCCCGCGAAGCGTATTTTCTCTTTGTTCCTCATCACCCAGAACTGAAATAAACACGGTTGCCTGCTGGAGATCCCCGGTTACTTGAACATCAGTGACTGTTACAAAACCAACCCGCGGATCCTTGATTTTTCGGCTGATGATTTCGCCCAGTTCTTTTTTCATTTGTTCCCCAACTCTATTTGCTCTAAGGCTCATTCTATATCACCTCTTCTTAAAGCCACTCTAAATCTGTAATTGTCCGTTCAATTTCCGGGAACGAATCAATCATTTTCAGAGCATTTTGCAGCTCGTGCTCAGTTGAAACCTGAGTGGATGAAACGGCCACAATGGCAATTTTAGTCCGCTGCCATAGGTCCTGATAGTCCACCTCAGATACAGAAACATTGTATCTTTGTTTCAGCCGGGTTAAAATGCGCTGCAAAACAGCCCGTTTTTCTTTCAAAGAATGTGTGTCATAAATGATACATTCACAGGCAGCAAGCCCAATTATCATTAACGTTCCACTTCTTCCATAATATATGCTTCGATTACGTCGCCTTCCTTGACGTCATTAAAGTTTTTGATGGTAATACCGCACTCATAGCCTTGTGCTACTTCTTTAGCGTCATCTTTGAATCGCTTAAGAGCGTCAACTTCACCTTCAAAAATTACAACTCCATCGCGGATTAAACGAACGCCGCTGTCACGGGTGATTTTCCCTTCCGTAACATAAGAACCTGCAATAGTACCGATTTTGGAAACTTTGAATGTCAGGCGTACTTCAGCCTGGCCGATAATTTTTTCCTGGAACTCAGGATCAAGCATACCCTGCATCGCCAATTCGATTTCCTCGATTACTTTGTAGATGATGCGGTGCAGGCGGATGTCAACATTTTCTGCATCTGCTGCACGTTTTGCGTTATTGTCAGGACGTACATTGAATCCAATCACAATAGCGTTGAAAGCAGCAGCTAAAGTGATGTCAGACTCGTTAATGGCACCTACACCTGTATGAAGGATACGAACATTAACACCTTCTACATCGATCTTATGAAGAGCGGCAGTCAATGCTTCCGCAGAACCTTGAACGTCCGCTTTCACAACGATGTTTAAGTCTTTCATTTCTCCTTGTTTCATATGTTCAAACAAGTTATCCAGACTTACGCGTGTTTTTTCATTTCTTTGAGCCTGCAATGCCTGCTGCGCACGGGCTTCCCCAACCTGACGGGCTGTCTTTTCATCATCAAGAACAGCGAAGCGGTCACCGGCTTGAGGAACATCGTTAAGACCTGTAATCTCTACAGGAGTTGAAGGTCCGGCAGTTTTCACACGGCGGCCAAGGTCATTAACCATTGCACGGACACGTCCAAATGAGTTACCGACAACGATAGGGTCTCCTACCTTCAATGTACCGTTTTGCACAAGCAGCGTCGCAACTGAACCGCGTCCTTTGTCAAGCTGTGCTTCGATAACTGTACCAACGGCATTGCGATCAGGATTTGCTTTGTATTCTTCCACTTCACCTACAAGAAGAATCATTTCAAGCAGTTCATCAATTCCCTCGCCTTTAATAGCTGAGATTGGAACAAAAATCGTGTCTCCGCCCCATGCTTCTGGAACCAGGCCATGTTCAGTCAGTTCCTGCATAACACGATCAGGATTTGCTGCTTCCTTATCCATTTTGTTAACAGCCACAATGATTGGCACTTCTGCTGCTTTCGCATGGTTAATCGCTTCAACTGTTTGCGGCATTACACCGTCATCTGCTGCTACAACTAGAATTGTTATATCGGTAATTTTCGCACCGCGGGCACGCATAGTTGTGAACGCAGCGTGTCCAGGAGTATCAAGGAAAGTAATCTTTTTGCCGTTTTCTTCAACTTGATAAGCTCCGATGTGCTGAGTGATTCCGCCTGCTTCTCCAGCAGTTACTTTCGTGTTGCGGATAGAGTCAAGCAATGTTGTTTTACCATGGTCAACGTGTCCCATGATTGTTACAACAGATGGACGTTCCACCACTTCGGCATTTTCATCTTCAGTGAAGTATACTTCAAGATCGGTTGTATCAACCAGTATCTCTTCTTCTACTTCAACACCATATTCACCTGCAATCAGCTCAATCGCATCTTTGTCAAGCTCCTGGTTAATGGTTGCCATAACACCAAGCATAAATAGCTTTTTAATGATTTCAGAAGGCTCGCGGTGAAGCTTCTTTCCCAGTTCCGCTACTGTCAGTGATTCGCTGAAAGTAATTTTTGAAGGAAGCTCCTTCACCTTTTTAGGAGCTGGGGCCACGTGCGTCTGCTGCTGTTTGCCTTTGTTGTTTTTATTCTTATTGTTGTTTCGGTTATTGTTATTGTTTCTATTGTTATTATTGTTTCTGTTGTTGTTATTGCCTCTATTGTTGCCGGAGAAGTTTTTGCCGGACTGGCTGCCCTGTCCCTGGCTTCTGTTGTCACCGGATTTATTCTGAGGCTTGCTTTTAGCAGCTGTGGAATTGCCGGCACTATTATTTGTAGCCGTCTTTTGATTTCCCTGCGGCTTCTGCTGGTTTTGAGGTTTGCTCTGGTTTTGAGCCTGGCTGTCATTCTTGATAAAAATACCATCAAGCTTCTGGACTGCCGCCGGCTCAATCGTAGTCATATGATTGGAAACCTCAATATTCATGTCTTTTAATTTTGTAATAACATCCTTGCTTGAAATGTTATGTTTTTTCGCATATTCATAAACGCGCATTTTACTCATACTTTCACCCCCGCTAGTATTAATCGAGCAACGTTAACAGCTTTTTTGCAAATCCGGCATCTAACACTGCCACCACAACGCGGGCTTCCTTCCCTATAGCCTTGCCGAGCATTTCCCGGTTTTGAATCAGCTTATATGGAACCCCAAATGATTTACATTTATCTGTAACTTTTTTTGCCGTATTTGCGGATGCATCTGCAGACAGCAAAACAAGCTTTGCTTTGCCGTTTCTGATTTCTTTAACAGCAAGCTCTTCTCCCGAAGTAATTTTCCGTGCCCGATTGGCTAAGCCAAGCAATGACATCCATTGATTTGAATTCATTTGGATTGCCGTTTCTCCTTCTCTATTAACTCCAAGAGGTCTTCATAGACAGCATCATCTATGGAAACTTCTAAATGATTGGCTAAGATATTCTTCTTCTTTGCTAACAAAACTGCTTCCTTTTCTTTGGAAAGATAAGCCCCGCGACCTGATTTTTTTCCGGTCGGGTCAACAGAAACTTCCCCTTCTTTGGAGCGAACGATGCGAACGAGTTCTTTTTTCGGCCTCATTTCACCGGTAGCGACACATTTTCGCAAAGGAACTTTTTTACGATTGTTCACGATCATTCACCTCTTCCCTATTCTTTTCCCTCTAAGTGTTCATCCTGAAAATCGAAGTCTGCATCATTTTCATAGTCTTCGTTTTCATAATCATCATTATCAAAGTTCAACAGTTTTTCATCCCTCGGATAAATTCCGGCTTCACGGGCATCTGTTTCTGATTTGATGTCTATTTTCCAGCCTGTAAGCTTTGCTGCAAGTCTGGCATTCTGTCCGCGCTTTCCTATTGCCAGAGAAAGCTGATAATCAGGAACTACAACAGTTGTTGCTTTGTCATCTTCATTTACGATTACGTCAAGCACCTTTGAAGGGCTTAATGCATTTGCGACGAATACTACCGGATCTGAAGACCATTTAACGATATCAATTTTCTCACCCTTGAGCTCATTGACTATCGCCTGTACACGTGTTCCTTTAGGACCTACACATGAACCTACCGGATCAACTTCTTCATTGTCAGAATGAACCGAGATCTTAGAACGGTCCCCTGCTTCACGCGCAACGGATTTGATTTCTACAGTTCCATCATAGATCTCAGGAACTTCGATCTCAAATAATCTCTTCAGCAGGCCAGGATGGGTCCTGCTTACGAAGATCTGTGGACCTTTTGTTGTCTTTTCTACCTTTGTAATAAAGACTTTAATGCGGTCATGGGGCTGATAACGCTCATTTGGCATTTGTTCGTTCGCCGGAAGGATCGCTTCAATCTTTCCAAGGCTCACATAGATGAACTTAGGATCTGTACGCTGAACAATTCCCGTCATAATATCTTCTTCACGGTCGATAAATTCAGAGTAAATGATGCCTCTCTCCGCTTCACGGACACGCTGTGTAACTACCTGTTTTGCAGTCTGGGCAGCAATACGCCCAAAGTCCTTAGGTGTTACTTCCATTTCAACGACATCTTCCACCTGGTAGTTCGGGTTGATTTTTTGTGCATCCTCCACAGAGATCTCAAGACGCGGATCAAATACTTCATCCACTACCTCTTTGCGGGCAAAGACTCTCATCGTTCCGTTCCCTAGGTTTAAATCAATGCGCACATTCTGTGCCTGATTAAAGTTTCTGCGGTAGGCTGACACCAATGCAGCTTCAATGGCTTCGATAATCACATCGCGAGAAATGCCTTTTTCTTTCTCAAGCAATGTCAGAGCATCCAAAAGTTCACTGCTCATGAGATTTATATCCCCCTTTTATTTCTCTTTTAAAAAATGATCAACTTTAAAGCAGCAATTTGCTTTTCTTAATAAGCAAGCCCGCAATCAGCTGTTATTCAAATACAACGGCTAAACGGGCATTCGCTACCTTCTCATAAGGAATTTCAATGTTTTTCTTCCTTGTTTTGATTTTCACTTCTACCGTAACGGTCTCGCCGTCAAATTGGGTTAACACACCTTCGAACGTCTTTTCACCATCAATGGGCTCGTATGTTTTAATGTAAACATTCTTGCCGACTGCTTTAATAAAATCACTGTCTTTCTTAAGAGGGCGTTCAGCTCCCGGCGATGAAACTTCCAAGAAATAGTTGTATGGAATCGGATCTTCAGCATCAAGCTTTTCGCTTAGCCTTTCACTGACCATTCCGCATTCCTCGATATCAACACCAGTTTCTTTATCAATAAATACGCGAAGGAACCAGTCTTTCCCTTCTTTTACATATTCAATGTCGACTAATTCTAAATTAAGTTCATCCACAATAGGGGTGACGAGTTGTTCCACCGTTTCAGTCACTTTGCTCATTCATATCCCTCCTTTTTCATGGAATCTAAAGCGCTGTTTTTCAATCAATAAATCAGAAATTGGCTCTGCTAAACTTAATTAACATATAGTTTTAACATAGATCCGATATTAAGAAAAAACCGTACACAACACGAAAGAGTGGGTTGCCCCACTCTTCCTTTTGCGAGAGTTATTCTTAGTATTTCCAATAAAACTATACCATAACCAATTTTTTTATGCAAATGGAATAGCTGTCAGCAGTAGGGTTTGAACCATTCGCTCGTCTATTTTTAGAATAGAGAAAGCTGGTTTTGTTCCGGAAGGGATTCAAGGCAGCCGTGGTTATCAAGATACTCTATAATCGTCTTCGACACTTTTCCGCGCTGCTGCAGGTCTTCCTTCGAGAGGAATTCCCCTTCTCCCCTTGCTTTTACTATATTGAATGCTGCATTTGTACCCAAACCCGGAATGGAATTAAACGGCGGTATCAAAGAATCTCCATCAATGATAAACTCACTTGCGCTTGAG
This sequence comes from Bacillus sp. 7894-2, assembly GCF_002272225.1. Taxonomy (NCBI): domain Bacteria; kingdom Bacillati; phylum Bacillota; class Bacilli; order Caryophanales; family Bacillaceae; genus Bacillus; species Bacillus sp. 7894-2. Next base: position 62,878 of record NZ_NPDG01000004.1, on the reverse strand, counting down.
CGGTATAAGTCCACCTTTTGGAAATTAAAGCCCCTTTCATTCATTTCCAGAGCCAATTCCATTACAGTTAAGAGGTTCTTTTCTTTCGTTGAAGCATCAAGTCCCTTTGCATTGATTTCTTCGATGAGTGCACGGATCGCCTGGGATCCTTTAACCATTGCATCCACATCAAAGTCTTCTGCACGGACAGTAAAGTATGCTGCATAGTAGAGAAGCGGATGGTGCACTTTAAAGTAGGCAATCCGGACAGCCATTAATACGTAAGCAGCCGCATGGGCTTTAGGGAACATGTATTTAATCTTTTTACAGGAATCAATGTACCATTCAGGCACTTCATTCTTTCTCATTTCCTCTTCCATCTCATCGCTCAGACCTTTACCCTTACGGACCGATTCCATGATTTTGAAAGCAAAAGCAGGCTCCAGGCCCTGATAGATTAAATAAACCATTATATCATCACGGCAGCCGATTACTTCACTTAGGTTACAGATGTTATTATGGATTAATTCCTGGGCATTTCCGAGCCAAACATCTGTACCATGAGAAAGACCTGAAATCTGCACAAGCTCTGAGAAAGTGGTCGGTTTTGTATCTTCGAGCATCTGGCGGACAAACCGCGTACCAAATTCGGGTATGCCAAGTGTTCCGGTTTTACACATGATTTGCTCTTCTGTCACACCAAGTGATTCCGGCCCGCTGAAAATTTTCATTACTTCAGGGTCATCTGTGGGAATGGTTTTTGGATCAATTCCACTCAGGTCCTGAAGCATTCTAATAACAGTCGGATCATCGTGACCCAGTATATCAAGTTTTAATAAATTATCATGAATGGAATGGAAGTCAAAATGGGTTGTTTTCCATTCAGATGTCCGGTCGTCTGCAGGGAACTGAATTGGCGAAAAGTCGTATATATCCATGTAGTCCGGCACAACAATAATACCGCCCGGATGCTGTCCGGTTGTCCGCTTCACCCCTGTACAGCCGGAAGCGAGCCTGTCAATTTCCGCACCCCTTATTTGCAGATTATTATCGTTCTGATATGCTTTGACATAACCAAAAGCTGTTTTATCGGCAACAGTACCGATCGTACCGGCACGGTATACATAATCCTCGCCGAATAGCACCTTTGTATAGTTATGGGCTCTAGGCTGGTATTCCCCAGAGAAGTTCAAGTCAATGTCTGGAACTTTATCTCCCTTGAAACCAAGAAACGTTTCGAACGGAATATCATGTCCATCCTTTTTATATTTAGCCCCGCAGCTCGGACAATCTTTATCAGGCAGGTCGAAGCCGGAGCCAACTGACCCGTCATTGAAAAACTCGGATGTTTTGCATTCCGGGCAAACGTAATGCGGCGGCAGCGGATTTACCTCTGTTATTTCGGTCATTGTCGCAACAAAGGAGGATCCGACAGATCCACGGGAACCAACCAGATAGCCATCATCCAGTGATTTTTTTACAAGCTTGTGAGAGATCAGATAGATAACCGCGAAACCATGTCCGATAATACTCTTAAGCTCTTTTTCAAGGCGCGCTTCAACAATCTCAGGAAGCGGATCACCATAGATTCTCCTTGCCATTCCGTAACTCATGCTGCGCATCTCTTCATCTGCGCCTTCAATTTTTGGCGTATACAAATCATCTTTAATCGGCTTTATTTCTTCAATCATATCCGCTATTTTGTTCGTATTCTCTATCACAATTTCCTTCGCTTTGTCTTTGCCGAGAAATGAAAAAGCGTCAAGCATTTCATTGGTAGTCCTGAAATGAACATCCGGAAGCTGATGGCGATTCAGCGGATTCGCGCCTCCCTGGGAATTAACAAGGATCTTCCGATAGATTTTATCATTAGGGTTTAGGTAATGGACATTGCCGGTTGCGACTACCGGCAGACCAAGCTTATCACCCAATTTAACAATATTGCCGATGATTTCTTCAAGCGCTTTTTCATCTCTTACAAGTTCAAGCTCTAAAAGGTGTGCATAAACGGCTTTTGGATGGACTTCAAGATAATCATAGAATTGTGCAGTATCTTCGACTTCATCCGGAGATTTCTGCATCATGCCTTCAAAGACTTCCCCTTTATCGCACCCGGAACCAACAAGTATTCCTTCACGATGCTTTTGAAGGACTGACCTGGGAATGCGCGGTACTCTGTAAAAGTATTCCATATGCGAGATGGATACGAGTTTAAAGAGGTTCTTCAGACCTGTTTCTGTTTGTGCAAGCAGGGTGCAATGGGCTGGTCTTGCACGCTGATAAGCATTTCCCTGCCCCATATTGTCATTGAACTGATCATGATATTCAATCCCTTTTTCTTCTGCACCCTTTAGCATCTTAAGCAGCAGATAGCCTGTTGCCTCCGCATCATAGATAGCACGGTGATGCTGGGTAAGTTCAACATCGAATTTTTTGGCAAGGGTATTCAGACGGTGATTTTTCATGTCGGGATATAAAAAACGTGCAAGTTCAAGAGTATCTATTACAGGATTTGGCGCCTTGCCAATACCGATTTTTTTATAGCCGACATTCAGGAACCCCATATCGAATGAAGCATTATGTGCTACTAAAACAGCATCTCCTGTCCATTCCTGGAATTTCTTCAGAACTTCTTCCACTTCCGGTGCATTCTCCACCAGATCATCTGTTATTCCAGTCAAATTAATGGTTGTTGCGGATAAAGGGTGATGAGGGTTTGCAAAGGATTCAAATCGATCAATGATTTCACCATCATGAATCTTAACTGCGGCAAGCTCAATAATCGTATCATATACAGCTGATAAGCCGGTTGTCTCAACATCAAATACAACATACGTATCATCAGTAAGCTTGCGATGCGCATCATTATAAGCAATCGGCACACCATCATCCACAAGGTTTACTTCAATTCCGTACAGAATCTTAATATCATTCTTTTTCCCGGCACCATAGGCTTCAGGGAATGACTGAGCAACAGCATGGTCTGTAATGGCCACTGCTTTATGGCCCCATTTCTTCGCCTGGGAAACCAGTGCACTGACAGATGAAACAGCATCCATTTGGCTCATCGGAGTATGAAGATGAAGTTCAACCCTTTTTTCTTCAGCAGGCGATGTATCTTGCCTTTGGATAGGTTTGATCTCATTAATATCGTTCCCGATCATTACCAGATCACGGACAAAAGTATCGTTTTGAATGCTTCCCCGGACCTTTAGCCACATCCCTTTTTGAATATGCTGATATAAAGCGGCATCCTCTTTATCCCTGGAAAACATTTTTACTAGAATGGAACTGGTATAATCCGTAATTTTAAAAGTTAAGAGTGTCCGGCCGCTGCGGAGCTCTCTTGTCTCGGCAGCAAACACGTAGCCTTCAACGGCTACCCGGCGTTCCTCATCTACTATATCAATCAATTTGCGGTAATCAGCATCATCTTTAATGGTAAGACCAATCGTAAGCGGCCCCTTGGGTGCTGTGTGATCTGCAGATTCAGCTTCAGCTTCTTTCTTCTGCATTTCGATTGCTGCCTGGAGACCACGCTCCTGGTCTTCTTTGCGTTTGGCTTCCATGAATTTTTCATATTCTTCATTGGAACCATCAGTGGAAACTTCTGTATCAACTGTTAAGGCCGGAAAGCCAAACACTTGAAACACATCTGACATAATGCCGGCATACTTCTTCTTGATAGACAATCCTTCCAATTCATTACGGACTTTAATGATAATTTTGTTGCCCTGTACAGAAGGAACCTGCTCATTCAGAAGCTTTAATAGCGGCGGCGCCATGCCATCCATTTCTTTAATGCAGTTATGCCAGTATTCAAGTACAAGCTGTTCAGTAAAATCCTGATTTCTGACAGAGATGCTATATGAAATTTCTGCGATATGGGAAAATGTTTTTTCCAGCTGATCTGTGAAACGGCTATATACACTGCAAGGCAAAATCTTTGGAAAAGCAAAATAAAAATGCCATTTCCGTGACTGTCTTTCGACTATGACCCTTTCGATTTGGGCATCATGAAAGTGCTGCACAAAGGCATCTTCAGTTAGCTGCATCTGCTGGAGCAAGAGCTGAAATCTAGAAGGTTCGCTCATCTTTCTCTCTCCCATCCAATATTCTTGATTTCTATTTTAAGTTGAATTTTTTATTGTAATTTAAAAAACAGACGGACTTAATTATAACATATCGTATGAAATAGTGATTGAAAAAACGGATTCCATTTTGGAACCCGTTTTTTGTCTGAATTAGAGCATATTTTTCTGCAGGAATGTTGCCCTGCACTGATTTTTTAAAGGAAAAATCTCTGAATATCGTTCCATGTGACCACTAACATTAAGAGCATTAAAAGGGCAAATCCTATAAAATGGACCATTCCCTCTTTGTGGCGGTCAATTGGCTTCCCTCTTACTGCCTCTACTGCAAAGAACATTAATCTTCCGCCATCAAGAGCCGGAATTGGAAGCAGGTTCATAATTCCCAGATTTATGCTTAGGATTCCTGCCCATTTCATCAGGTAGTAGATGCCGGATTTGGCTACAGTATCTGTTGAAACATAAATGCCTACCGGGCCTGATAATGCATCAATTGAAAACTGTCCAGTGACAAGCTTACCCAGCATAACAAAAATTTCTTTTGTCCAGAAATACGTTTCTTTGGCTCCGTAGGTAATAGCCTTTAATGGAGATTTTTCCATCGGGCTATAAACACCAATGATTCCAATTTTTTCACCTTCTACATCCTGAACCTTTGGTGTAACCGATATAGTATGTTCCTGACCGTTTCTTTCCACTAAAAATTCGAGTTCTTCACTTGGGTTCTTTCTAATGATTTCAACTACATCTGACCAGCTTGAAATTTCGGCTCCATCCACACTTTGAACCATATCGCCTTCCTTTAGCCCAGCTTCATATGCTGCACCATCAGGCGTCAGCTTGCCAAGGGCAGGTTCATTTGTTGGAATGCCCTGCAATAAGGCTATTAGAACAAAAACGATAAAAGCCAAAACAAAATTCATCATTGGACCCGCGAAAATCGCCATTGTTCTCTGGCCCAAGGTCTTTGATGCAAATTGACGATCATACGGAGCAATGAGCGTTTCGGTCCCATCCTCTACCAGTACAGCTGAACGGCTGACTTTGAAAATTTGGAGGGACTCATCCTCTTCTCCCTCAACATATCCTTTTATTAAAAGGGTATGCTCAATATCAGCATCCTCAACTTCAACGATTCTTGCATCAGGATATTTATCTTTGTTGTTTAAAATAATTTTGCTTACTTCCTCGTTTTTATCAAGGATTAAGCCGATGCGATAGCCTGGTTTGATTTCCACCATTTCAGGATCTTCACCGGCCATGCGGACAAACCCGCCGATGGGCAGAAGACGAATCGTATATACTGTTTCATCTTTTTTAAAGGAAAACACCTTTGGCCCAAATCCAATTGCAAATTCCCGGCAGAGTATTCCTGCTCTTTTTGCGAATATTAAATGTCCAAGTTCATGAAAAAATACCAGTGCCCCAAAAATAACAATAAAGGCTATTACTGTACTCAAGTTTTAACCACCTTTTTTTAGAGGTTGTTCAACTGCTGCTGGTAAGTGCATTACTTTATCAGCTTTTACACATTTTTCAGCACTTGAACACAAGCTTATAGAAGCGAGCTGACAAATCTCCTCGTTTCCAAATCTGTTTCCTGAATTTCAGTCAGACTTGGATTCTTGATGATGTCATGGCTGCCCAGTGCTCTTTCGATGAAATCTTCTATTTGCAGGAAGGTAATCTTTCCATCCAGGAATGCAGCAACAGCAGCTTCATTCGCAGCATTCAATACGGCTGGCATTGATCCTCCCGCTTTTCCGGCTTCATAGGCAAATTTCAGGCAGCGAAAACGATTAAAGTCCATTTCTGCAAAATGGAGCTTGCCAATTTCAGCAAGATTCAGCCGTTTTGCTGTTTGCAGCGGGAGCCTGTCAGGATATGTTAAAGCATATTGTATTGGTACTCTCATATCCGGTGTGCCAAGCTGTGCGATTACACTGCTGTCATGATATTCCACCATGGAATGGATAATGCTTTCTTTATGAAGAAGGACATCTATTTTACTGTAGTCCATGGAGAAAAGCCAATGTGCTTCAATAACTTCGAGTCCCTTATTCATCATAGTGGCAGAATCGATGGTGATTTTTGCTCCCATTGACCAATTCGGATGATTAAGCGCCTCTTTGACAGTCACATTTTCCAGTTCCTTGCGGGAGCGGTCCCTGAAACTGCCTCCAGAAGCTGTTAATATGAGCCTTTCAATATTTTTTTCTTTTTCCCCCTGCAGAGATTGAAAAATAGCGGAGTGTTCACTGTCTACAGGAAGCAGGGGTACCCCATTACGCTTTGCTGCTTCCATGACCAGATGGCCGGCAGTTACAAGGGTTTCCTTATTCGCGATGGCGATTGTCTTCTTTTCCTCAATCGCCTGCAGGGTAGGATTAAGGCCTACACTGCCTAATACTGCATTAACCAGTATGTCTGATTTTTTGTAAACGGCAACTTCTATCAAACCTTCATGTCCATATGTAAATGTTATGCCGGGAAACTCTGTTTTAAGAATATCTGCGGAACTTTTTTCTGATAGGGAGACAAGTTCCGGCTGAAAGTCAGATATTATCTTCCTGGCAAGATCTATATTCCTCCCGGCAGACATGGCTGCCAGCTTAAAATCCTCGGGGTGCTCTTTAATAATATCGAGGGTCTGTATTCCAATAGACCCTGTTGCCCCCATCAAACTGATATGTTTCATAGTCTCCTCCTTATAAGAAAAGCGGAAGCGCCTTGCTCACCCCCGACAAGCATAAGATGAGCCACACCCACTTAAAGGCGTTCTTTGCATTTATGCAGGCACGGCTTATGACCTCGGAGTGGCTGGCGCCGGAGCTGAACAATTATCTAGTATCCGAATGTATTATTTTATTTTGCCAATAGGATTACAGCAGGTGAAAAAAATGGAGCAATGGCAGGACGAATAATAAACTGTCAAAACGGTCCAGAATTCCGCCATGGCCAGGCAAAATATTTCCTGAGTCTTTTACATTATAATGACGCTTTAATGCTGATTCCACTAAATCCCCTATTTGACCAAACACTGACAGGATTGCTGTAATTACTAATAACCCAAGCAGAGATTCATCAATATCTGTAAAGATAATAAATAACACCGCAACTGCCAGAGCACAGACTACACCGCCAAGCGAACCTTCAATAGTCTTATTTGGACTGATTTCAGGCCAAAGCTTCTTCTTCCCCATAGCTTTCCCTATAAAATAGGCACCTGAATCTGTGGCCCAAATAAGGAAAAGTGCAAAAAAGAGGTAGGTCAGGCCTTGATCGGCGAAGCGGGTCTCCATAAAATAGTAAAACCCTATGCCCACATATAAAGTTGACATAATCGAAAAAGCTACATCATCAAAAGTAAATTTGTTTTTTGTCGCGACTGTATACGTTAAGAAAAGAAGCACTCCAAAAAGAGCTACCTCAATTTTTGTATAATTCATATCATCCAGGATTGACTGAAATTCTTTAGGCAAAAGGAAAATCCACAATAATAATAAAGAAATAATGCCTGGAATCGAGAATAAACTTAAATTTCTCATTTTCAATAATTCAAATAGGGCAATGGATGCCAGCAAATATGCCAGGATGATGATTGGCATGCCTCCAAGGATAATGATCGGCAGGAGGATTGCTCCAAATATAATAGCTGTGATAATACGCTGTTTCATTCAATTTTCAACACCTTTATTGTACTCCTCCAAAACGCCTTTGGCGGCTTTGGAATACTTCGATCGCTTCAAGCATTTGCTCTTCATTAAAATCCGGCCATAAGACATCCGTAAACCAGAATTCTGTGTATGCAAGCTGCCAGAGCATAAAATTGCTTAATCTGATTTCACCGCTTGTACGTATCAGCAGATCAGGATCCTTTAGTCCGCCTGTCATAAGGTAGGATGAGAATTTTTCTTCATTCAATTCATTTTCATTCATTATACCACTTTTGCAATCATTTAAGACATGCCTGACGGCTTCGAGTATTTCTGCTCTGCTCCCATAATTTAATGCAAAGTTCAGCACCAATCCGGTGTTGTTTTTTGTCTCTTCCATCGCTTTGGAAACTGCATTTCGCGTATGAGCAGGCAGGTGGTCAAAATAACCAATCATTCTTACCTGCACATTCTCTTCTATCAGTTCAGGAAGGAAAGTTCCCAGAAATTCCTCTGGCAGCTTCATAAGAAAGTCCACTTCCATTTTAGGACGTTTCCAATTCTCAGTTGAGAATGCATATAAGGTTAGAGTCTTCACTCCAATATCGCTTGCAAATCTGGTGATTTTTCTGACGACCTTCATTCCCTCATGATGGCCGGCAATTCTCGGGAGCGCTCGTTTTTTGGCCCACCTGCCATTCCCATCCATAATGATGGCAACATGCTCAGGTATTTGTAATTCTTTTATTTTTTCAACTCTCTCTCGGAGATTGGAAGAACTGTTTTGGGACTTCCATAACTTCATTTTATCAAACATAAGTCTGCTCCTTTAAAATAGGTTAATCCTCCGATAAAAGACAAAGTGTGAAACTTCAATAAGCAGGGGCTTTTTCCCGCTAATTGATAGTTGAAATTCAGTCATAGTATCTTTTAGAGATTATTCTAATGGTAAAATAGTGATATTGCCTCTTTCCGCATGATAATATCATACCAAAAATAATTAAATATATCTCTATAAAAGAGTATGTTACCAGAAAGTTAATTCAGGATAGGAATCTGCCTTCTTCGTATATTACAGCAGAGCCGGCACCTTAGCGCCTGATCAGATTATGTATGCTCCTAAAGAGTAAAAGAACCCCCTATTGATAGAGGGTTCTAACTATAGAATAAATTAGACTGCAAGGATTTCTTTTTCTTTTTCTTTTGTTAATTCGTCAATCTTGCTGATATTGTCATCAGTAAGTTTTTGAATATCATCAGAAAAACCGCGGAGATCATCTTCAGTGATCTCTCCATTTTTCTCAAGCTTTTTCAGGTCATCATTGGCATCGCGGCGAACATTGCGGATGGCAACTTTTGCTTCTTCTGATTCTTTTTTAACAACCTTAACAAGCTCTTTACGGCGTTCTTCTGTTAGCTGAGGAATAGCCAGTCTGATTACACTGCCGTCATTTGAGGGATTTAAGCCGATATCAGATTTAAGGATGGCTTTTTCAATTTCTCCCAGAATGGTTTTGTCATAAGGAGTTATGACTAAAAGGCGCGCTTCAGGAGCGGACACCCCGGCAAGCTGGTTAACAGGAGTCGGCGCACCGTAGTAATCAACATTGATGCGATCAAGCAAAGAAGCGTTGGCTTTACCTGCACGGATGCTCGCAAGCTCCCTTGTATAAGCTGAAATTGCTTTAGTCATTCTTTCTTTTGCATCTGAAATAACTTGTTTTGGCATTATTTTTTCCCCCTAACGATTGTTCCGATTGTTTCACCCATTACGGCGCGGTTAATATTGCCTTTTTCCATGATTGAAAATACAATTAACGGAATGTTGTTATCCATGCATAAAGATGATGCTGTAGAATCCATTACTGCCAATCCTTCTTTCAATACATCAAGATAGGAAAGTTCATCGTATTTCTTTGCGTTTTTATCAACACGGGGATCAGCTGAATAGACGCCATCCACATTGTTTTTCGCCATAAGAATTACTTCTGCTTCAATTTCTGCAGCTCGCAATGCTGCTGTAGTATCAGTAGAGAAGTAAGGATTTCCGGTTCCCGCAGCAAAGATTACAACCCGCTTTTTCTCGAGATGGCGGATGGCTCTTCTGCGGATGTACGGTTCAGCAACCTGTCTCATCTCGATTGAAGTTTGAACTCTCGTCTCCACTCCAAGATTCTCGAGGCTATCCTGTAATGCCAATGAGTTCATAATAGTTGCAAGCATACCCATATAGTCTGCATTTGCTCTGTCCATACCCATTTCTTCTCCGATCTTTCCTCGCCAAATGTTTCCGCCGCCAACTACAACAGCAACTTCGACACCCAGCTCAGCCAGATCCTTAACCTGTGCAGCAATTGATTTAATCACTGAAGGATTAATTCCGAAACCTTGCTCTCCTGCTAAAGCTTCTCCACTTAATTTCAAGACCACGCGTTTGAATTTTGGGCTGCTCATAAGAACCTCCATATGTAGTATAAAAAGCTCAAGCGCTTATAGGCGCTATTGCTGCATTTATAATCTATCTCATTCTTGAAAAACAGGGAACACAAAGTGTTCCCTGAATCATAACTGATTTAATACTATTAAATATTACTTCTTAACTTGGTTCATTACTTCTTCAGCGAAGTTGTCTTCACGCTTTTCGATGCCTTCTCCAACTTCATAGCGAACGAACTCACGGATTTTTCCGCCTTTAGATTCAACGAATTTGCCAACTTTTTGATCAGGGTTTTTAACAAAAGCCTGGTCGTTTACGCAAACATCTTCAAAATACTTGCCAAGACGTCCTTCAACCATCTTTGCAACGATGTTTTCCGGCTTACCCTCGTTAAGAGCCTGCTGAGTCAATACTTGACGCTCGCGCTCTACTTCGTCCTGTGACACTTCATCACGGGATACATATTTAGGATTCAGGGCTGCAATATGCATTGCAACATCTTTCGCTGCTTCTTCGTCAGTTGTTCCTTCAAGAACTGTTAAGACACCAATGCGTCCGCCCATGTGAAGGTACGCACCAAATGCATCGTTGTCAGTTTTTGTTTTGATTTCGAAGCGGCGAAGAGAAAGCTTCTCACCAATTTTAGCAATTGCACTATTGATGTGAGATTCTAAAGTAGCACCGTTAGCCAATGTCTGGCCAGTTGCTTCTTCTACAGAAGCCGGCTTTGCAGAAAGTAAATGCTCAGCGATTTCCTTAACAAGTGTTTGGAATCCTTCGTTTTTAGCAACGAAATCAGTTTCAGAGTTTACTTCAAGGATAACTGCTTCGTTTCCGTCAACCTTAACAGTAGTAAGACCTTCTGCAGCAATACGGTCACCTTTTTTAGCAGCTTTAGCAATTCCTTTTTCACGAAGGAAGTCGATTGCTTTTTCCATATCACCTTCAGTTTCCTGAAGAGCTTTTTTGCAGTCCATCATGCCTGCGCCTGTTTTTTCACGAAGTTCTTTAACCATTTGAGCAGTAATTGCCATTATGAGATCCTCCTTAATGAGTTATGTAATATTATCTTTACCATTTATTACTGTATAGAAAACTAAACATTGCCTTTTCTTTAAAAAAAGGTGATAAAGGGTGCTCCCTCTTATCACCTTCTTTAAATCAAGAAAAAAGCAACTTAGAGCTGTACAGCCCCAGCGCCACAGAGCGCATCCGCTTTTCTATTAAGCAGTTGTAACTTCTTCACCTTGTTTAGCTTCAAGGATAGCATCTGCCATTTTGCCTGTTAATAATTTAACAGCACGGATAGCGTCATCGTTTGCAGGGATTACAACATCAATTTCGTCCGGATCACAGTTAGTATCAACGATACCAACGATAGGGATGTTTAATTTGTGTGCTTCTGCAACAGCGATGCGTTCTTTGCGAGGATCAATGATGAATAGAGCATCTGGAAGGCCCTTCATGTCTTTGATTCCGCCTAAGAACTTTTCTAAGCGCTCTTGCTCTTTCTTCAATTGAACAACTTCTTTTTTAGGAAGAACTTCGAAAGTTCCATCTTCAGACATTCTTTCGATATCCTTTAAACGCGAAATACGCTTTTGGATTGTTTCAAAGTTTGTTAAAGTTCCGCCCAACCAGCGCTGGTTCACATAGTACATACCAGAACGGATAGCTTCTTCTTTAACGGAATCTTGAGCTTGTTTCTTAGTTCCTACGAAAAGGATTGTACCGCCGTTTCCAGCAAGCTCCTTAACGAAGTTGTAAGCTTCTTCTACCTTCTTAACAGTCTTTTGAAGGTCGATGATGTAGATGCCGTTACGCTCAGTGAAGATGTATCTCTTCATCTTAGGGTTCCAGCGGCGTGTTTGGTGTCCGAAATGCACACCAGCTTCAAGCAATTGCTTCATTGAAATTACTGACATTTGTGTTTCCTCCTAATGGTTTTTATTTCCTCCGCCCATATCATCTTCAGCCGGCAACTGCATGTGAACAGCACCATCCGGCTAAATCCATAAGCGTGTGTATTAACACCATTTGTTAATATAGCATAAGTGTTTTCCACAATCAAGCTATTCTTGCTGATTTTGACGAAATTTAAGCATTAACTCGACTTCTGTCTTCCCTTTGCCTAATTTTTTGGCAATATCCCCCACACTCAATCCCTGCTTTTTCAGGATATATACTTGATCATTTATTGATGAAGGATTTTCTTCCTTAATTGAGTGACTGCTATCCGACCGTGTGACAGATTCAGTCTCCTTTAAGGATGATAATCTTTCTTTTTCACTCAATTTATCCTCAGCTGCCCTCAAATTTTGTTTGTAGGCTGTAGATGCCTGGTAAATGGACGCTCTGGCTAATGGCATTGATTTATCATCTGCTTTAGCTATAACTTGATCATTTTTTTTGTCCAAATTTACTGGGATGATTTTCTCTTTTATAGAAGTATCGTTTTTTACATTAATCTTCGAAAGTTTGCTAATAAAATCATCGTTTTCTTCTTTCATTTGAACAAGGTACGCTGATATAACCTCTTCCATTTCAATAAGCACTTTTTCCTGTTTCTTCTCTGTATCCATTAGTTTATTCTGACGCAAGTAAAGCAGAATAATGGCTAATAAGGCTACAATATTTAATAGCAGGCTTATAGCTAATAGAAAAGCTGTCATGATATCCCTCTATCCGCTGTAGTCAATAACCTTCCCTTTGTATGGATGGTTCTGTCTGTCATTGCTGTCTTTTTTTGATCTTCTTTCCGATCTTGTTCCCCAGCCTCTGTGCTATCTGAAGTTCTATTGATTTCAAACTTAACCCAGATCACATTCTTGATAACGGCTCACTTCTTATTTCTCCTTTTAGAAAATGAAACTTTAAAGATTTGACAGTTTCCCGAATCACTTTTGAATACTTTCCAAAGTGAATTGCAGTGTTGGGATAGATCTGCCCGTAAATAAGGATTGAAGCATTCATTTTTTCTTCTTTTTCTTTTTCCAATTCAGCCAGATCTTCATTTATTTTGCTCAATTTATTCTGCAAATGAGCTTTTGTAGCCCGTTGCTTGAGAATAATTATTCTTTGTTCATCTGTCAGCTTTCCTGTCAGCTTTGCCATTTCTGTCAGTCTGCCTTCGATACTATCAAGCTTTTTGATTGATTCGTAAAGTTTGGCTGTTTCATTTAATAGTTCTTTTTGGGTGTTATCCACATTGGAGTCCATTCCAGCAAAAAGTTCTGTCTTAGTAAATAAGTGATTGCCCAGTTCTTTGATTTCAATGTCGGACCCGGACTGAAGCTTTCCTCCAATAGCTAATGCGCCGCTGCATCTGATGGCTCCGCCAGCTTGAACATGGCTGTGCAGGATTGACTTTTGGATAATTACGTCCTGTTCTGCCTTCACATTTGCCTGATTCAGGTATGCTGCCTGAACAGAACCTCCCGAAACAACTGAACCTTTATGACTGCCTGAAATTCCGCCAGTAACAAGCACGTTATTATCCGCCCGCAGGAAAGAGCCTTCAACTATACCGGCAACTATGATGTCACCTCCGGCTTTAATCTCATAACCGGCAGGAACGTTTCCGCGAATCACAACATTCCCGACAAAATTAATATTGCCCGTCTTCAAGTCAAGGTCTCCTTCAACCTCATACACTGGATTAACAGAAATGCTGTTCTGAGTGAAACTAACCTGTCCATCTAATAGCGAATAATATTTGCCGCCATTTACAAAAACATTTTCCCCTGCCTTGACTCTTAAAGTCTTCCCATCCTTTGCCGGTATCAGCTTGCCAAAAATATTCTTTCCGGAAGCACCGGGGGTAGCAGGAATAACAGAGGCCAGGAGCTGACCCTGTGTAACAGATGGGATATGGAGAACATCTCTAAAATTAAATCTCTTTCTGCCCGTTTTCCGGTCAAAAGAGACTTCATTTAATAGATATGCATCACTGCCATTTTCTGCAGGAGTTCCTTTTGCTATTTGTATGGGATATTCCACTGAGAACGGATTTCTGCAGATTCTCTGGATTACTTCTTCGCTCACACCAAAAATGACCTTTTCGTCAGCAAGCTGTTTATGGATCATTTCAGATTGGACAGTTCCATCCAGTTCATCAATATTTACCGGCTGTATCCATGCAGATAAACCGTGAGTATCAACTAAAAGTTGAAATTGGTTTTCCATGCTGTTTCCTTCCTTTGCAGAAAGAAATGGCATAAGACTATATGGCTTTTTCCAGCAGCTGTCTCAGCTTAAAAATTGACTTGGAATGGATTTGGGATATGCGGGATGTTGATAGGCCCATTACTTCGCCAATTTCTGTAAGAGTTAATTCCTCTTTGTAAAATAAACTAAGCACAAGCTGCTCTTTTTCATTTAACTGTAAGATTTTTTCAGCCATTTCTTCCAAGATTTCATTTTTTAATACCTTTTCTTCTGGAATGATTGCTTTTTCATCCTTAATTGAATAACTGGCATCTTTTTCTTCTGAATCAGGCTGCTCATCAATTGAGAGGATGTTTGCATAAAAATGTTCGTTCATAACAGAATATACTTCTTCTTCCTGCATATCTGTTTCTTCAGCAATTTCATAAACTGTTGCATTGCGCATCAGCCGCTGCTCCAGCTTCTCAGTGGCAGCTTCAATTTTTTTCGCCTTATCCCTTGTACTTCGGGGAAGCCAATCTTCTTTTCTTAATCCATCCAGAATGGCACCGCGAATTCGAAACGAAGCATATGTATCAAATTTCAAATCTCTTGCAGGCTCAAACTTTTCCAGCGCATCGTACAAACCCATTAGCCCAAGGCTTCGTATATCGTCCCTTGAAACATTCTTCGGCAGGGCAGCGGATATTCGCTGAACATGATAGCTTACAAGAGGCAAATATTTTTTCACAAGAAAATTCCCCGCTTGAGCATCACGAGAGTCGACCCATTTAGCCCAGTATGTGCTTTCTTCGGTTATCATGTCTGCCATGGCCATCCTCCTCAAACGTTTCCATTTCTATTAATTAGTGTCAGTATATCAAAACTTTTCTATAAAAATAGTACCTTTCACTATAAACTGCTCAGTTCTTTTCCAAAATAAGGGGGTCTTTCGAAGAAATAATTGTTGAGAGCATTAATTAAGCCGGAGAGAAATCAGCTTGTATGGCTGGCAGAGATCATCCGGCAGCATCTAGGACTTTTAAGACGATTTATATAAGGCTGTATCTGCCCACCCTGGAACGAAAGTTTAAATAACAACTTGGCCTTTATTAACAGTCCTCACCATCAGGTCGCCTGATTGAGGATTGAATTCAATTGTTCTGCCGCTATGCCCACCAACATCTTCACCTAAAATAGCAATCTTTAAGGAATTTAGTTCCTTTTTAACTGCTTCTACATTCCTTGGGCCAATCCTCATTAAATCACTTCCGGAGGAGTATTGGAACATTTGGGCTCCGCCGGCAATTTTAGCTTTTAATCGTGAAGCTTTTGCACCTTTTTTCTCCAGCAGGCTGACTAAATCCCGAATTGCAGTATCAGCATATTTAGCTGAATTTAAGCTTCTGTTTTTTGCAAGAGATGAATCAGGCAGCATAATATGTGCAAGCCCCGCAATTTCTAAACTAAGATCATAGAGAACCACACCGACACAGGAACCAAGGCCTGATGTCCTGATTAATCCGGGAGTTTTAACAATATTCATATCTGCTATGCCCACTTTTACAATTTCTAGAATACTATTCATAATCCGGAACTCCCAATGCCTTAAAGATTATTTGAAATGATTCAGGATCAGGCAGCAGAAAGAAATGGCCATTAACAGCATCCTTATTTTGAAGCTTATCATTTAAAGCTGTATCAATTACGATGGCGTAATCGCTCACCTGCGAAATTTCCAGTAGACCCGTTCCGATAATTGCCCCCACCATATCAATGCTTAGCATCGGCACTGAAGGGAAAAGTGACAGCTTAGTAAAATCCGATAGCGAAGATAAATATGATCCTGATAGAATGTTGCCAAGCTCCTGAAGTGCCGATAGAGCAAGTTCATCATATGGCTGCTCATCTGCACAAAAAGAAATGTTTCCAGGCAGTTCGCGAATAAAGTTTTCAGCCTGTGTAAGAGGAAGGACAAAAAACATGCTGCCAGGGGCGTCTCCTTCTATCCTTAGAAACACCCCTGCCACAACATTTTCCGGACCTCCTGCCATATCGATCATTTCATCAAAAGAAACAATTTTCACATCCGGGACAGACATATCAATTTTTTTATTAAGCAGCGTTGATAATGCAGTAGCCGCATGACCCGCACCAATATTCCCAATTTCTTTAAGTATGTCTAATTGCATGCTGCTGATATTTTTTTCTGGAAAATTCATCCTGCTAATCCTTTTCCATCCTGGGCTGTTAATTCTTCAGGATTCAGGACTTTTTTCAAATCTATTAGGATAAATAACCGTTTTTCGATTTTTGTAACACCCTTGATAAAATCTGCCTCTTCTGAACCGATTACGTCCGGAGGGGGTTCAATGGATTCAGGTGCCACATCAATCACATCATTTGCAGAATCTACAATCAATCCGACTTCCATATCGTTCAATACTGCGATGATGACTCGTGAATGCTCATTATATTCAGCCTCTTCAAGATTAAATCTGCTTCTGAGACTAATGATAGGTGTCACAACACCCCTTAAATTAATTACTCCTTTAACAAAACCGACTGTTCGAGGAACCCGGGTAATATGCTCAACTTTTTCAATGGAACGCACCTGATTAACCGGAATTGCATATTCCTTATCTTTCAGCTGAAATACAATCAATTTTAAGTCCGCGGCCGTCTCACTCATCATGTTCACTCCTCGCCAAAATGTATTATTTAATCAATGCATTGCAGTCCACTATCAGGGCAACCTGTCCATCTCCTAATATAGTTGCTCCGGAAATGGCAAACACGCTTGTTAAGTAGTTTCCAAGTGATTTTAAAACGACTTCCTGCTGCCCGATAAAGGAATCCACCACAAGCCCGGCCATCTTTTCCCCTTTTCTGACGATGACAACGGAAATGAATTCATCTTCATGATTGTCAGATGGCACCTCAAAGATTTCCTTTAATGAAAGGAGCGGAACAACCTTGCCTCTGAAATCAATCACCTTCTGATTATGTGCACTTAAGACGTCTTCTTTTCGGATTATTGCTGTTTCAATAATGGAAGATAGTGGGATGGCGTATTTTTCCTTCTCGATCTCAACGAGCATGACAGAAATAATGGATAAAGTTAATGGCAGCTGAATGGAGAATATGGACCCCTGTCCAACTTTTGAATCAATCGAAACGGATCCTCCCAATGACTCAATTGTATTTTTGACAACGTCCAGACCTACACCCCGTCCGGAAACATCCGAGATTTTATCCGCAGTTGAGAATCCTGAGGCAAAGATAAGTTCATATGCCTGTTTGTCAGTTAGTGCTGAAGCCGTTTGCTCTGTAATGATGCCATTTTTTAATGCTTTCTTTATAACCTTATCCTTGTTTATGCCTGCACCATCATCCTCTATTTCAATGAATACATGATTGCCGCTGTGATAAGCTTTTAGAATGACATTTCCTTCTTCACTTTTCCCATTTGCTTTACGGACTTCCGGTGTTTCAACACCGTGGTCCAATGCATTTCGGATTAAGTGAACAAGCGGATCGCCAATTTCATCGATAACCGTTCGGTCCAGCTCGGTATCTGCACCGACAATTTCGAGATTGATCTTTTTGTTTAAATCTCTTGCTAATTGTCTGACCATTCTCGGGAAACGATTGAATACGGTTTCTATTGGGACCATGCGCATATTCAGAATAATATTCTGCAGGTCTCCGGAAATCCTTGACATATGCTCAACAGTTTCATGAAGTTCCTGATTGTTTAATTCCTTGGATATTTGTTCAAGTCTGCCTCTGTCAATCACCAATTCTTCAAACAGGTTCATTAGGATATCCAGTCTCTCGATATTCACCCTAATGGTTTTGTTGCTGACGTGTTTTGCTGCAGGCGCCTTCTTTTCATCTTTTGGCATATCTGAAGCACGATCTGTCTTCTCCTCCATTTCAGGCTGCAGAGTACCTTCTTCCTTCACAGCTTCCCGGGAGATGTAATCTCCCATAGAAACCTCAAGCACATCTATCCTGTCGACTTCTGAGACCTTCAAAAGTTTCTGACGGATAACTTCGGGTGTTGCTTGGGTCACAATTGTTACAGAGAATTCCTGATCAAATTGCTCTTCTTCAAGCTGCTCAACAGAAGGAGTGGCTTTGATCACTTCCCCGCTCTTCTCGAGGACCTCAAA
Organism: Bacillus sp. 7894-2; assembly: GCF_002272225.1. Taxonomy (NCBI): domain Bacteria; kingdom Bacillati; phylum Bacillota; class Bacilli; order Caryophanales; family Bacillaceae; genus Bacillus; species Bacillus sp. 7894-2. Next base: position 44,391 of record NZ_NPDG01000004.1, on the reverse strand, counting down.
CACCATAAAGACTCTGGCTGCTTTCAGCAGACAATCAGCCCGCAAGGCTACTGATATTTCATAGGTCTCAAAGCCCTGCTCCTTCGATTGCTGAATCACAGTCCACTCGAAATCATCATATGTACTTTTGGCCAGACCCTGCGGTTCAGCAATAGCTGATGCCGTTTCGGCTCTTGCTTTTGATAATGCCGGGCTTTCCCCTTTTTCTATGAGCATCAGCTTTTCAACAGCTATGGAAACATCCCTTTTGCCGTCCCCGCCTTCTGCAATTGATTGGACCATTGCTTCAAGATCATCAACAGCCAGAAAAACGACATCGAGAATTTCAGCATTTACCTTAATCTTCTGATTTCTGATTGCATCAAGTACATTTTCCATCTGATGAGTCAGACTGGCGAGATCTTCATAACCCATAGTGGCCGACATGCCTTTTAGCGTATGAGCTGACCTGAAAATCTCATTAACTATTTTTATATCATCAGGATTTTTCTCTAATTCAAGAAGCTGTTCATTGCACGACTGCAAATGCTCCTTGCTTTCTTCGATAAACACCTCTAAATATTGGTTCATCTCCATGTGCCTGCCCCCTCGGCTTTAAACAAATTTCAATATGGATTCTGCTATACGTTCAATATGCTGCACATCATCTGCCAGGCCGGACTCAATCACTGCTCTTGGCATTCCAAATACAATGGATGATTCTTTTGATTCAGCGATGGCTTTTACTTCACCGCTTTTCTTCAATGCCATCAAGCCATTTTTGCCATCTGATCCCATTCCAGTCATTATGACAGCAATCTTCCTGATCCCGTTAACTCCACCCAAAGATTCGAACATCACATCAACTGAAGGTCTGTGTCCGTTCCTTGGAGGTGATTTATCCAAATGTATAACAAGATCCCTGCCTGACCTTGAAGCTGTCAAATGGAAGCCACCGGGAGCAATATAGGCGGTCCCGTTTTTAAGAATATCTCCTTCTTCGGCTTCCTTAACCGATAACGCCGATAATCCGTTTAGTCTGCTTGCCAGTGACTTCGTAAATCCCGCAGGCATATGCTGGACAATCAGAATCGGTGCGTTAAGATCTCCCGGAAGATCATTCAGCACTTTTTGAAGCGCTCGTGGTCCGCCAGTGGAAGTTCCTATACAGATAAGCTGTTTGACATTAAGACTTGTTTCAACAGCAGAACGAACAAGATGAATAGATTGACGTGGTTCTATTTTACTATAACTTTGCTTATATCCGGCAGATTTTTTTCCAATAACTGAAAAATTAACCAGCCCTTTTATATTCGCTTTGCTTGCCTGTACTACTTTATCTGTTAATTCAGTTTTTATTTTATGCATGTCCAGTGAGATTGGCCCCGATGGCTTCGCTATAAAATCTACTGCCCCATATTCCATGGCAGTAAAGGTATTTTCAGCACCTTCCTTCGTTGTGCTTGAAAGCATGACTACAGGTACCGGCATAGTTTTCATAATTATTTTGAGAGCTTCCAGGCCATTTAGAACCGGCATTTCAACGTCCATTGTTACTGCATCGGGAGTTAGTTCTTTAATCTTCCTTAAGGCCTCTTCTCCGTTTCTTGCTGTCCCAACAACTTGGATTCTCTCATCTGCAGAGAGGAGATCCGCAATCAGTTTCCTCATAAAGGCTGAATCATCCACGACAAGCACTTTTATAGTCTTCATGCTGATTCACCCCCTATTAAAAAGAAATTTTTTAAGCTTTGAAATAAATTGGGAAACATGATACTCACCAGCAAGCCCTCCAGGCCTGCCGCCAACTTTCTCAGTCATACTCCGAATTGCTTTTGAAGCAGCTGAATTTTCATGATAAATAATAAAAGGAATCTGTCGTTTAACAGCCTGCTGTATACTGCGATCATCCGGAATAATTCCCAGAAGGCCAGTATTCCTCCCTAAAAACCTTGAAGCAACAGCAGAAATCCTTTTATATGTTTCCTGCCCTTCCCGTTCTCCTTCAGACCGGTTAATGACCAATTGAAATGGAATCTTATCATCCAAAAGATGTATATGCTTCATTACTGAGTATGCATCTGTGATAGACGTTGGTTCAGGTGTAGTAATGACCGCTATTTCCTGAACAGAGAGTATGAACCTCGCCGATTCTTCTGTAATGCCTGCACCCATATCAAAGATGATATAATCATAGTTTTGAATAAGTTGGGCAAGTTCTCCGGTAAATCTGGAAATTTGCTCATCATCGAGTTTCACAATTTGCGAAAGGCCCGTCCCGCCGCCAATATAATTCAGTCCATATGGCCCCTCTGAAATAATATTATTTAAAGGTATATCCTTTTCAAAAAAATCAGCAATTGAATATTCAGCTGATCTTCCCATGAGAATCTCAACATTCCCCATGCCGATATCCAAATCGAATAACAATACTCTGTGGCCTGTTTTGGATAGGGAAATAGAGAAATTCAATGAAAAATTTGTTTTCCCTACTCCCCCTTTTCCGCTTACCACTGCTATTGTTTTAAATTGATGACTTCGGCTGTCTTCTTCTTTCAGCCTTGCTCTTAGCCTTTCTGCCTGATCGTTCATTTCTTTTTCCCCATTAGTTGTTTTACAATAGCTTCCGGCTCTGCCATTAAGATATCATCTGGAACATCCTGGCCATTTGTAATATAAGCTGCGCCTTTTTTGTATTTATGAATGATGTTGTACATGGCACCGTAAGTTGACGTTTCATCTGCCTTTGTGAAGATAAGTTTATCAATGTCTATAATTGAAAACTGGTTATATATATCTTCCATATCCTTTTGTTTCGCGGTAAGCGACAGCACTAAAAAGGTTTCCATATCCTTCTCAAAGTCAATCACATTCTTCAAATCTTCCACATACTGTATGTTCCTGAAATTCCGTCCTGCTGTATCTATTAGAACAAGGTCGTAATCTTTCAGTTTATCTGCTGCCTGTCTGAAGTCATCTATTGTATAGCAAACTTCTAAAGGCATATCCAGGATGCCGGCATATGTTTTTAATTGATCGATCGCAGCGATCCTGTAGGTGTCGGCTGTGATAAATGCAGCCTTTTTTTTATGTTTAATTACACACTCTGCAGCCATCTTCGCCAAGGTAGTTGTTTTCCCAACGCCAGTTGGACCTGCTACATTGATATATTTTTTTGTGAATGAAATCCCTCTGAATGGAATATTCTCAATTTGCTTTATCAGTTCTTCATGCAGCCAGGCTTCTACTTCAGTAACTTTAGCTTTGGCACCGCCCAGGTACCATTTTTCCAGCAATACTTGAAGTACCTGATCCTGAATGGAATTGTCAATTTCCTGTTCATTAAGTAATTGCATGACCTTTCTTATTTCTTCAGGGTAAACCGGACTTATCTGCTGTCCACCGGCCAAAGAGGACATCATTTGTTTTAAGCTGCTTATCTCTCTAATCAGCTCATTTGAAGTTCTCGATCCGGTAAATTGAGACTCTTCAGTGTTTTCCTTGAAATGATTTGAAGCAGCAGGGATTATTGAAGGCTTAACAGCGGGTTTTTGCTCTATTTCCTGATTTGGATCTGCTGCTGCCATCACTTCTATACTTCTCTTCTTAAAAAAGCCTAAAACCCCGCCTGTATATACTACTCGTGAATTTAAAATTACAGCATCCTTACCCAGTTCCGCGCGTATTTGTTTCATCGCATCAGGCATGGACGCTGCCATGAACTTTTTTACCTTCAATCAATATTCACCACCCCGACACTTTGAACTTCCGCATTTGCTTCCAGCTCGTTATAGGAAAGGATAGGTATTTGCGGGAAATACCTTTCTGTTAATTGCCTGACATACATTCTGACTGCTGGAGAACAAAGGACAATTGGCGTCTGCTCCATCAATGAAAGCTGTTCAACCTGGGAAGCTATCGATTCAAGTATGTTCTGCGATACAGTAGGATCCATGGATAAATAATTGCCATGTTCTGTCTGCTGAACACCTTCTGCAACCATTTTCTCGACTCTCCCTGATAGGGTAACGACTTTTATAGAGTCACCCTGCTGTGAAAACTGGTTCGTAATTTGTCTGGCTAAAGCCTGACGGGCATATTCCGTAAGCAAATCTGTATCGCTAGTAGATTTGGCAAAATCGGCAAGCGTTTCAAAAATAACCGGCAAATTCCGGATCGAAACGTTTTCCCTCAATAACTTTGCAAGGACCTTTTGAACTTCACCGACAGATAATGGATTTGGTGTAACTTCTTCGACAAGGATCGGATAACTTTCCTTAACATGATCAATCAGCTGTTTTGTTTCCTGGCGGCCTAATAACTCATGGGCATTGCTTTTTATAACCTCTGTTATATGAGTAGATACAACAGAGGGCGGGTCAACGACTGTATAGCCGAAAATTTCTGCCTGCTCTTTCATTTCTTCTGTTATCCATTTTGCCGGCAGGCCGAAGGAAGGCTCAATCGTATCAATTCCTTCGATGCTATCATCATCAATACCGGGACTCATTGCCAAATAATGATCAAGCAGAAGCTCTCCGCGGGCCATTTCATTTCCTTTAATCTTCAATCTGTATTCATTCGGCTGCAGCTGAATATTATCACGTATTCTAACTACCGGAATGACCAGGCCCAATTCAATCGCCAGCTGTCTTCTGATCATGACAATCCTGTCGAGAAGGTCCCCGCCCTGATTCGTATCGGCAAGAGGTATTAACCCATAGCCAAACTCGAATTCTATCGGATCTACATTTAACAGGTTAACCACGCTTTCAGGGCTTTTCATTTCATCGGTTTCGATTTCTTCTTCCATCTCCTGCAATTGTTCCTTATCCGGCTGTGGAGTCTTGGCAATCGTATATCCGCCAAAAATCATCAAGCCGCCAATCGGCAGTGTTAAAACGAGCCCTATTGGTGTCATTAACCCCAGCAGAATGATAGTTCCGCCAGTAACATATAACATTTTCGGATAAGCAAATAGCTGGGAAGTAATATCTTTTCCAATATTCCCATCTGATGCTGCCCTGGTTACTACAATACCCGTTGCAGTGGAGATTAACAGTGCCGGAATCTGACTAACAATTCCATCCCCGACGGTCAGCATCGAATATTTCATGGCAGCCTCTCCAAACGGCAGCCCCAGCTGCATCATCCCGATGACAATACCAAATAATAGATTGATAAGAGTGATGATGATACCCGCTATGGCGTCACCTTTTACAAATTTACTCGCACCATCCATTGAACCGTAAAAATCAGATTCACGGCTGATTTTTTCACGTCTCTCGCGGGCTTCATGCTCAGAGATCATGCCTGCATTTAAGTCTGCATCGATACTCATCTGTTTACCCGGCATGGCGTCAAGAGTAAAACGCGCCGCAACTTCAGAAACCCTCTCAGATCCTTTGGTGATGACGATAAACTGAATAATAATGAGTATTAAGAAAACAACGAGTCCGACAATGACATTACCTCCGGTTACAAATGAACCAAATGTTTCTACGACCTTTCCTGCTTCCCCTTCAGATAAAATGGATCTGGTTGTAGAAACATTCAATCCCAGCCTGAATAATGTCATTAACAAGATTAAGGAAGGGAAAATAGAAAACTCGAGCGCTTCCTTCATATTCATGGCCGTCAGCAAAACCATAAGTGCAAGCGCAATATTAATGATTATCAGTACACTTAAAAGCCAAGGCGGAAAAGGAATAATAAGCATGGCTACTATTAGAATTACACTCATCAATACTGATAAGTCTCTTACTTGCATTGAAACTCTCTCCTTACAAGAAAAGCGGAAGGCGCCTTGGCAGCCATTCAACAGCTTCCTAAGACCAGCTATTTCATGTTTCTCTGGTTAAATTTTGTTTTTGGTTCTGTACACATAAGCTAAAATCTCTGCAACAGCTTTGAAAAATTCTTCCGGGATAGCCTGGCCAATTTCTGCCTGACTATATAGAGCCCTGGCAAGCGGCCTGTTTTCAACAGCGATCACATCATGCTCCTTTGCGATTAATTTAATCTTTTGGGCAACAAAGTCCACACCTTTCGCCACTACAATAGGAGCATCACTTTTTGTTTCATCGTAGCTCAGAGCTATGGCAAAATGTGTCGGGTTGGTGATGACCACATCCGCTTTAGGGACTTCCTGCATCATCCTTCTCATTGCCATTTCCCTCTGTCTTTGCTTAATCTTGGATTTAATTAACGGATCCCCTTCAATGTTTTTGTGTTCATCCTTAATATCCTGTTTTGACATGCGAATGTTCTTTTCAAAATCGTATTTTTGATACAGATAGTCCAGGACGGATAAAAACAGCAGAGCCGCTGAAGCAATTAAACCCATTTGAACGGTCAGGCTGGCAATTGTGGTCATCGCCGTTCCTACTGATTTCTGAGAAAGAATTAATATTTCATCTATCCTTAACCATAAAACGGTAAACGCAGCGACACCGACAAAAGCAATCTTAAGCATTGACTTTAGCAGCTCCACGATCGCCCTCATTGAAAAAATGCGCTTAAAGCCTTTTATCGGATCCAGTTTCTCCAATTTAGGCTGTATGGCTTCTGTTGAAAAAAGAGTACCTACCTGCATGAAGTTTGCAGCTACACCCGCAAGCATAGCAATCAGCATGATAGGACCTAAAAAAAGCACCAGTTCCTTTAGTACATCAAGAAAAATCACCTGAACATTCGCCTCTGTCAGCGGCATCTTCATATAATCATTAAATGAATGCGTAAATATATAAAGGATGATATTCTTCAAATACGATCCGGCAAACAGCAAAAACAGAAACACAGCTAAAAGGACGATGGCTGTATTAACATCCTGGCTTTTGGCTACTTGTCCTTTTTTTCTGGAATCCTGCCTTTTTTTCGGAGTGGCTTTTTCTGTTTTTTCTCCGGAAAACAGCTGAAGATCTAAAGAAAGCAGTAACCTCATTCTATGAACCTCCCATAAGCTCCATAAGCCCTCTCATTGTCTGCAGCATCGTTTCAATTGCAAGGGAAAAAGCATATATTAATACACTCATAACAACGATCAGAACAATAAAACTGACGCCTATTTTCAAAGGAAGTCCAACGACGAAAACATTTAGCTGCGGAACTGTCCTGGCGACAATCCCTAACGCAACATCTACAAGAAACAGACTGCCGACAACAGGGATGGACATCTGAAAGGCAATAACGAACATCGTATTCATGGCCTTAATGACATATTCAGCCATATTTTCATCCCCGAAAGAAATCCATGCCTGATCCAGCGGGATAAAATTATAGCTGTAAAACACTCCATCAAGCATGAGATGGTGGCCATTAACGGTTAATAAAAAAAAGAGAGCGATCGTATACAAATACTGTCCCATTAAAGGGCTCTGCGCCCCTGTCTGCGGATCAATCACATTCGCAATGGCAAAACCCATCTGAAAATCAATAAATCCTCCGGCAATTTGAATGGCTGAAAGGATTAAATAGGCAATAAATCCAACCATCAGCCCAACCAATGCTTCTTTTATGATTAAAAGAAAAAATGTGCCGTCAATTTCAAGTGCAGGGACATCCATGCCCAGGAACATAATCCAGGCCAAAAAGAAGCCAAGGCCAATTTTATGTGATGCCGGGATGGATCTGTAAGAAAAAAGGGGCATCATTAAAAAGAAAGATGTCACCCTTACAAAAATAAGTAAAAAAGCCGGAAAAGAAGGCAGAAAATCTAACATGTCATCAGCCTACAAACCTGGTCAAATTAGAGAAAATCTCATTTGCATACGAGAGCATGTGGCTAAGCATCCAAGGACCAAAGAATACAACACCGACAAGGACCGCTACAATTTTAGGAATAAAAGCCAGCGTCTGTTCCTGAATTTGAGTTGTAGCCTGAAAAATGCTGACAACTAAGCCGACTACTAGTGCCAGAATTAGCAAGGGACCGCAAATCATCAATACAGTGATGATCCCTCTTTCTGCAATGGATATAACTGTTTCTGGAGTCATTCTGAATGTTCACCTGCTTAAAAGCTTTGTAAAAGGGATTTAACTACTAAGTACCATCCGTCCACCAGTACAAATAATAATATTTTGAACGGAAGCGAAATCATAACCGGAGGAAGCATCATCATCCCCATGGACATCAACACACTGGCAACAACCATGTCGATAACCAGAAAAGGAATAAAAATCATAAAGCCAATTTGAAAAGCTGTTTTAATTTCACTTATGGCAAATGCCGGAACAAGACTCGTAAGCGGAATATCTTCAATGGAAGCCGGCGCTTCAGCACCGGAATATTCAAGAAATAGAGCCAAATCCTTCTGCCTTGTGTGGGCACTCATAAATTCTTTGAAGGGTATAGATGCTTTTTCATACGCTTGTTCCAGATTTATTTCTTCATTGAATAAAGGTGTTAAAGCCTGGTCGTTCACTTCCTGCATGGTTGGAGCCATAATAAAGAATGTCAGGAATAAGGATAGGCCGATTAAAACCTGGTTCGGCGGCATTTGCTGAGTAGCAAGCGCCGTTCTGACAAAGGAAAGAACGATGACAATCCTTGTAAAGCATGTCATTAATATTAGAATACTCGGTGCGAGAGAAAGTACCGTCAGCAATAAAAAAAGCTTCACAGATGTAGATACATTTTCAGGAGAGCTGCTATTAAAAAACTCCATGAATTCATTCATCTTTCTTCTGGCCCTTTCTTTCTAACTCATCAAACAGTTTTTTTCTGCCCTTTTTCATTTCATCAAGCTGAATCCCGAGCAGTGCCCTGAAGTTTTGGCTGCCTTGTTTGTCTTCCTCTGTTTGCTGTGTTCTTTTCATCACCTTTGTCACAATGTCGCTTGGACGGATAAGCTGTTCCAGTTTGTCATTATGTTCTTCGATGATCTGGCTGTACTCTTCTGAGTTGTCTATTTCTTTTAACAGCTGAATGTTTTCTCCTACCCCTACTACCAAAATGCGTTTCCCAACTTTGATCAGCTGAATTGACCTGTTTGCACCTAAAGCTGTCCCTCCAAGGTTTTCAACCAATTGCGACCTGTTATACACCTTACTTTTTTTATTGATGAACTTTAGGAGAGCATACAGTAATCCAATCGTGAAGCCTGTTGCTAAAATCATTTTTATAAAATCCCAAAAAGTAAGGCCAATTTTGCCGCTTTCATCTTGTTGGATCTGTCCTTCTGCTGTCTTTGGATCCTTTGATTCTTTTAATTCCTGTTTTCCGCATTTCTCAGGATTTTTCATACATTCTTTAACACTATTATTCAATTGCTCTGCCTGGGCCTGCGGCTGCGCGCCCAGCAGAACAATTGAAAACAACAGCAGCAAAGAAATCACTTTCTTTACATTACACACTATTTTGCACCCTCTAAAAAGAATAATGACTAGCCCAAAGTTTTGCCGATTGCTTCCAGTACTCTATCAGCCTGGAACGGTTTTACAATAAAATCCTTTGCTCCAGCCTGAATGGCATCAATAACCATTGCCTGCTGGCCCATTGCAGAACACATAATGACTTTTGCAGCTGGATTTAATTTTTTAATTTCTTTCAGAGCTGTAATTCCATCCATTTCCGGCATGGTTATATCCATTGTGACAAGGTCAGGCTGTGTTTCCTTATATTTTTCCACAGCCTGTGCACCGTCAGCAGCTTCGCCTACTACGTCATACCCATTCTTGGATAAAATATCTTTTATCATCATTCGCATAAAAGCTGCATCGTCAACTATTAAAATTTTATGTGCCATTCCAATAACCCCCACTTTTTATCTTAATTTTTTTATTCGGTCACTCTGGCTGATAATATCTGTAACTCTCACACCAAAGTTTTCATCAATGACAACCACTTCCCCCTGTGCAATTAACCGGTTATTCACCAGAATATCAACAGGTTCACCTGCCAGTTTATCCAGTTCTATAATTGAACCGGAAGACAATTCAAGAATCTCCTTTACGGAACGTTTGGTCCTTCCCAGCTCGACCGTTACCTGAAGCGGTATATCCAAAAGCATATCCAAATTCTTTGTTTCAGTCTCCTGCATATGGTATGGTTCAAAACTCGAAAAGGCTGCTGGCTGTACATTCGGCTGCACTCCATTTGCATAAGAGCCTCCGAAATGCTGGGGTCCGGAATGCTGAGCCTGGTTTTGTGCAGGCGGATAGCTTGCCTGACTCATTACCGGCTGCGAATATGTCGGCTGCTCTCCGGAATAACCCGTTTGAGTGTAAGTCTGATCTAATCCGTCTGTGTGTACTTCAGGCTTATGATCAAACGAATGCTGGCTTTCCTGATAATCGTGCTGTGTTTGAGCCGCTGGCTTCTCTTCAGAAACAGCGCTATTTTCTGGGAGATCCTGACCCGGATTTAATAATTCATTTACAAGGCTTTTGCCAAATTCCAAAGGAAGCAGCTGCATTATATTCGAGTCAATCAGACTGCCAATTTTCAATCGGAACGAAATCCTAACAAGCATATCATCATCCGGGACTCGGTCGGCACCTTCTCCCTGAGGCAAATCAAGAATGTCGATTGCCGGCGGAGAAATATCTACCTTTTTTCCAAAGATGGTTGACATCGAAGTGGCTGCAGAACCCATCATCTGGTTCATTGCCTCCTGAACGGCGCTTAACTGAATTTCTCCCATTAGGTCAGCCGGGCTGGTTCCGTCGCCCCCAAGCATTAAGTCAGCAATGATGGCTGCATCTGATTGCTGTATTACCAGCAGGTTGCTTCCAAAGAAGCCTTCTGTATAATTCACCTGAATTGCTACATAAGGATGCGGGAATTCATCAGCTAATTTTTTGCGCAAAACAACTGAAACAGCAGGTGTTGTAATATCAACTTTTTGATTTAACAAAGTAGACAATGCTGTTGCAGAGCTTCCAAATGAGATATTGCCGATTTCACCCAGAGCATCCTGCTCCATATGGGACAAATAATCCTCGGTTCGAAAAAATGCCTCATTATAATTTTCTGTCTCGTCGCTGTCGTCAGCAGCTCCCCTTAATAGAGCATCAATTTCATCTTGCGAAAGCATATCATCACTCATCATCCTCATCTCCCCCTTTCACAGTGTCTAAAATTTGCACGGCCATTTTTTTATTTATTTTTCCGGGCTGTCCGATGAATTTTGGGATATTGCCGACTTTTATTGAAAGCGCCTGGGCAATCCCCTGGTTTAACTCAATGACATCTCCAATATCGAGTGTTAAGAAATCCTGAATGGCTATGTCAGAACTGCCGAGTTCACATATGACCGGAACTTCCGCTTTCTGAATGTTTCGTTCAAGCCGGGCAATGACCTCCGGCTCCCTTTCCTTTTTGTCAGTCTGCATCCAATAATGGACAGACAGCTTAGGAATAATGGGCTCAAGAACAACGTGAGGTATACATATATTAATCATTCCGCTCGTTTCCCCAATGATCGTATTTAGTGAGATTACGACAACTGTTTCATTTGGAGAGACCATTTGCAGAAATTGAGGATTTACCTCAAAATCAGATAATATCGGATCAATGTCAGCGATTGTACTCCAGGCTTCCCTTAAGTTTTCAAATGCCCTTTCAAATGTAGCTGACATGATTTTTGTTTCAATTTCTGTTAAATTATCAATTTTATTGATACTTGTGCCTCTGCCGCCCATCAGCCTGTCCATCATGGCATAGGCGACGTTTGGGTTCACTTCCATGAGAATTCTTCCATCCAGAGGGGGCACTTCAATTACATTCAATATGGTCATCTTCGGTATAGACCGGATAAATTCTTCATATGGTATCTGGTCCGCAGAAGCAACCGAAATCTGCACATAGGTCCTCAGCTGGGCAGAAAAAAAGGTGGTTAAAAGCCGGGCAAAATTTTCATGAATTCTTGTTAAGCTTCGTATTTGATCTTTAGAAAACCTTAATGCTCTCTTAAAATCATAAACTTTTACTTTTTTCTCAGTTTGTTCCTTTTTCAGCTCATCTGCATCCATTTCTCCGGTAGAGAGAGCCGAAAGCAGGGCATCAATCTCGCTCTGCGATAAGACCTCACCTGACATGAATCCTCACCTCCATTTATTGCAGTTAATTATTTGGTTTTCACTGGAGGAGAGATTCAGTTATGTACACCTGAACGATCTTTCCTTCTTGCATTAAACCGTTTATCTTGGTTTTCAAATCTTCCTGCAGCTTGATTTGGCCATCTTTCCCCTGTATATCCTCTGCTTTCATTTCGGACAATTCCTGAATGATGAGGTTTTTAACCTGAAAATCTCTTTTTTGCAATTCCTCTTTTGTTTTTTTGTTTTCAGTCTGGATTTTAAAAGAAATCCTGATATAATCATCACTCGCTAAATTGGCTGTAACTTGCGGAATATCCACAGAGGCCTCCAGCACTTCATCAATGGTCGGCTCTTTTGTTTCATTATCACCCGAAAACTTCATTACAAGCACCAGGGCAATAGCTCCTATAAGCGTGATTGCTACAAGCATCATTAACATTATCATTAACAGCTTATTGTTCTTCATTTTCATTTCCCTCCGCCAGCTGCTGCCCCAGTAGATTAACAGATTGATAGAATCCTAAAATCGATTGCATAACTCGGTCTTCAGATTCCTTTACAACATACTTCTTCCCATTCGTGAGCGTAATTGTCGTATCTGGAAAAGACTCTACTGTTTCTATGTACAAAGCATTCAATACAAAAGTTTTGCCGTTCAGGCGAGATACTTTAATCAATGTTTATTTCAGGGCTAAAGATCCTGTACCTTCAGCCCTGACCCTCCTTTAGATTATCGTTTTAAATTAACAAGCTCCTGCAGGATTTCATCTGATGTAGTAATGATACGGGTGTTTGCCTGGAAACCACGTTGGGCTGTGATCATTTCAGTGAATTCTTCTGACAGGTCTACGTTTGACATTTCCAGGGTGCCTGAAACAAGCACTCCAGCACCGTCTTCGCCAGGGGTTAATGGGACAGGATCACCTGAGTTTACTGTGTCCTTATAGAGATTGTCTCCAATTTTTTCAAGTCCGCCATTATTATTAAAGCGTGCGATTCCAATTGGTCCGGCAGTCTTCAGTGTATCGTCCCAGTCTATTAAGAAGTTTATAGTTCCATCATTCGATATACTTAAGCTCTTAATAACGGTGGCGTTCCCTCCATTTAATTGGATAGCTGAACCATCAGCTCCTTTTACTTTATCTCCTGATGCTGTAACTAGGTTGGCATCATCATCCAGATACAAATTTCCAGCGCGGGTATAGTAGGTGTTATTCCCTCGCTGAACCATTAAATAGCCATCACCTTGAATTCCTATATCCAATACTCGTCCAGTAGTCTGTAAACTACCCTGTGTATCAATTGTATCTATTGAAGATAATTGGGAACCAAGGCCAACCTGCTTAGGGTTAATACCGCCTGAGTTATCACCACTGCCTGTTGCACCTGAAATTGTCTGACTCACCATATCTTTAAAATTAACCCGACCCTTTTTATATCCAAAAGTATTAACATTCGCAATATTATTCCCAATTACATCCAGCTTTGTCTGAAAGTTTTTCATTCCGCTTATTCCTGAATACATTGAACGTAACATTAGTTGTTGCTCCTCTCTTTATGCTGCTTCTGTCAGTCCGCAGCTTAGGCTTCCTTATACGGTCCAGCCTAGTTATTATCCAGAATTATGGTTCCATTGATATTTGTGAATATTTGGGTTTGAGCTTCTTTACGATCCATCGCCGTAATCACTGTATTATTCTTTGCACTAACTATAAGTGCTGCTTCTTCGAGCAATACCAGGGATTCTTTAACACCCATTTGCTTGGCTTCCTGTACTTTCTCTTCTATTTTCCCCCATCGCTCTGCACTAATATCTATACCTCTCTGTTGAAGTCTCTGTTTTGCATGCTTACTCACTATTAATTGGGACTCGGTCCGCAAGGCTGTCTGGAGGTGGGCAGAGAATGTATTTTTTGATTGCTTTGAAGTTTGAACGGCATTCCCCTTTGGTGTAATTACCGGCTGGGTGTGGATCGGACGAAAAATTAGTTTATCCACCCACTCACTTCCTTTTATTCATTTAGTTGAGATATATTTGCTGGCTCTAGCTCTGTCCCATCATCCAAAATAAATATTGCAGAATTATTCTTATACTGGATAGAGACTACTCTTCCAGTTCCTTCTTCTATACTTGGATCCTGGTTTGGTTCACTTGATTCGGTCAATTTATGCCATGTTACATTTTTCCCCAGAAAGTTATTGTATGTCATCAGCTGGTTCTGCTCCTGAAAAGCCAATAACTTCTCCATCGTCTTATTCATATTGGTCATCTGCTCCAGAGACGAGAAGGTTGCCATTTGCGCAATGAAATCCTTGTCCTGCATTGGATTCATGGGATCCTGGTTTTGCAGCTGTGTCATTAGAATCTTCAGGAAATCATCTTTGCCTAATATATCTGAGCCGGTTTTTCGGGTTTGGCTTTGATAGTTTGACAGCATTAGGGAAGAATCTATTGTGTTTGCCAATTCCTATCACTCCTATGCTTCTGTATTAAGAAGTGCTTCTTCAAAAGAGCTGTTAAATTCTCTTTCAGGCTGCGGATTTTGATCATCCTTGTTCTGCTGCCTCTGATCCTGCTGCTGGGGATCTTTGTTAAAAGATCGATCCTGCTGCGTCGTTTGCTGAGAGATTTCTATTCTCTCAATCTGGATATTTTGTGAACTGAAGGCCTGCTTCAATCCGTTAATATGTGAATCCAGAATTTCTTTAGCTGCTCCAGAGGAAGTAAGTATCCTCGCAATCATCGCCGAGTCCTTTTGAATAAGCTCTATCCTCAGAGCTCCAAGATGGTCAGGGTTCAGCTTGATAAAAAGCTTTTGTGTCCCTCCCATTTTGAGAAAACTGCTCCTTGATAATATGTTTTCAAATTGCTGCATAAGCTGGTCTGTATTTACTGTCTTTCCCTGAGGACTCAGGAGAGCCATCTGTTCAGGTTTTGAAAAGGATTGAACCTGAATAAATCCCTGTAAACCAGTTTCTGCTCTGTGTACGATTTTAGCAGCAGTCTGACCCGCAGGTTCATTAGCTGCATTATTTTGTTGTTTTATAGAGTTTAATTCGCTTACGAGCGGGGTAAAAATCTTCTGTGAAATACCCTCTCTATTGTTTATCAGACTCTCAATTTTCACTTGAACATCTTTCAGGAAATCTTTCAGGTTTAGTTTACTAGTGTGAAAGTCCTGTTTCGCAGAAAGCAATTCATACAATTTCAGAACTTTTAATGCCCCGCTAAGATCTCTGCCCTGCAAGTTGATGCTTATCTTTTGATTTGATATTGCAGAAATTAGTAAACTGATTTTATTTTCTGCATCTATAACTTCTTCAGGATATACATCCTTAGGCTTTACTTCCGGCAGAACTTGTTCAATAAGACCTTCAAGCATCTGCACCAATTCTTCCTGTGAAAGATCCAGCTGCTCTGAAATGATATCAATAATGTCAGTTTCATTTTGAAAGCAAATCTTATCTAGCAGCTCGCTTCCGTTTTCTAAATCGGTAATCTCACTTACATTAAGAAATTCAATTATTTCCTTTAACTGTTCGATCTTATTCTCATCTGCAGCAGAAGGTAAGGTTTCCTCTAGCGGTTTGGCAATTCCGGTTAACGCGGAGAAAAGACTTCCAAAACCATTGCTGCCTGTATCTTGCAGAGATAATTTATCTTCGGATGTATATTGTGACTGAATGAATCCTAATCCTCCGATTTGCACCTATTTCACCTCCCTTCAAAACTTCTCTTAATTATCAGATCCGCTTTCTGCTTTTGCAGCAGTCAGGAGCGCCGTATAACGTGCAGCATCTTTCGGATTCATCTTTTCCATGAGACCAGCAAGCGTATCAGAATTAACATTGGCTAGGATTTTTACCGCTTCTTCATCCTTCATCTCAGTTAAAATGGGTGCTGCTTTTTTAGCAGAAATGTTTTCATAAGTCTTTACGATATCTTTAAAGGCCCGCTTGTTCTCTTCCTTTATAGCCGTAAGCTCGCTGATTTCTTCCTCCAGCCTTTCCTTTTCAAGCCCTGCTCTTTCTATTTCCAGCTCTTTGCTGTCGAGCTCGCTTTCCAGCTGAGATATTCTCGCTTCCCGATCTTTAACTTCTGCCTGCATTCCGATGATCTGCTCTTCCATAACTTCCTGTGAACGGGAGTTCTTATCATCAAAAACTGAAGCTAAAAATGGCACTTCCTGGCTATATTTTTTGGCTGTTTCAAAAATATTGTTTCCTGATAGCGTGAAAACCAGCAGGGCTACAGTTATTCCGAACAGGATCGGAATTAAGAAAGCAAATATAAACCATTGAAACCGGCTAGTTTTGCGTGTATCTTGTTCTTCTGGTATTTTTTCCATTTAACCACCTAATTTCCCCGATTCATATACAGCTGAAGTGAGATATCATCCATTTGCCTTCCTTCTGCTTGCTTCATGCTTTCCAAAAAGCCTGCTAAATCTTTTTCCTGCATTTTTTCAAATTTCTTTACTTCAATATTTTTTTCCATGAGTTTTTCCTGCTGGAAATTCATTTGGCTTCTTGCATTTGCCACCATCTTTTGATAATGGTCAATTGTTTTCTCAAGACTGCTCACAAAATGCTGGTGATGCCTTATTTCTTGAACCGGAAGTCCTTCAGCCAATCTTGATAGCTGATATTCTTCCAGATCTTCTTTCTTTTTCAGCAGATCGTATAGTTTCTTTGCAGTTTCTTCAAATCGTTTTACAGCCTGATTATATACATCAAATGCCTGATCTTTTTCTCTTTCTTTAATCGTCAGGATTTTATTGAATTTAAATTGGTATTGCATTTTTTATTCCCCTTTTCCAGCTAATCCCTTTAATTGGCCAATGCTTTCCAAGATAGAAATTTTTTCGTTCGTTTCTTGTTTCAAAAAAGAGATGATCGAAGGATATAATCGTATGGCTTCATCTATTTCCACCGATGACCCTCGTTTATAGGCTCCAATATTAATTAAATCCTCTGCATTGATATATGTGCTCAGCATTTCTCTTACCTTTTCAGCTGATTTAACATGAGATGCATCTGCTATATGGTTCATTACACGGCTTACACTTTTCAGGACATTAATAGCTGGATACTGCCCCTTGTTCGCTAATGACCGGTCAAGAACAAAGTGTCCATCCAATATTCCCCTGACTGTATCCGCGATTGGCTCATTCATATCATCCCCGTCCACCAGTACGGTATAAAATGCCGTTATAGAGCCGTATTCGTTTGTACCGGTTCTTTCAAGAAGCTTAGGCAATACAGCAAAAACAGATGGCGTATACCCCTTAGTTGTTGGCGGTTCTCCGACTGCAAGGCCGACTTCCCGCTGAGCCATTGCCACCCTGGTTACTGAATCCATCATTAACATGACATTTAAGCCTTTGTCCCTGAAATATTCAGCAATTGCTGTGGCTGTGTATGCCCCTTTAATTCTCATGAGTGCCGGCTGGTCAGACGTAGCGACAACCACTATGGATCTTCTCAAACCTTCCGGCCCCAGGTCCCTCTCAATAAACTCCCTAACCTCTCTGCCCCTCTCGCCAATAAGGGCAATCACATTTAGATCTGCATTAGTATTGCGGGCTATCATTCCAAGAAGAGTGCTCTTCCCAACTCCGCTACCTGCAAATATCCCGACCCGCTGTCCGTTTCCTACAGTCAGCAGACTGTCGATCATTCTTACACCTACTTCAATAGGTTCAGAAATCGGCGGTCTTTTCAGAGGATTAGGAGGAGTTTGTTCCGTTAGGACTGGCGTCAGCCCTTTTGGCAGCAAGGACCCATCGAGAGGCTGTCCCAGTGAATCTATTGCTTGTCCAATTAGAGCCGGTCCTATCTTCACCTCAAGAGGTCTCGAGGTTGTCTCGACAAGAGAGCCTGGTGAAATATCCTGTACATCTGTATAAGGCATAAGTATCACATTCTCATTCTTAAATCCGACTACTTCCGCCTGGATCTTTCTTGTGCGTCCTTTGCCGATATGAATAATGCATACATCCCCAATAGAACTTTCCGGGCCTTGGGACTCAATCATCAGACCCACTACTCTTTTTACTCTGCCAAAACGCTTAAAGCTATCAATTTTTTCTATCTCGCTGATCAGCTGTTCAAGTTTCAATTTGGTTCACTCTCCAGCATCTCAAAGAGTTTTCTTTTTATTTCTTCAAGCTGGCTGTCAACACTGGCTTCAATTCGTCCGTTGGCTGATTCAATTATGCAGCTTGTATTACTTAGTTCCTCATCCGGATAAATATATAAATCTGTCTCTTTAGGAAATACCCGGATTAGTTCTTCCTTATGAGACAAAAGCAAATCATAGTGCATTGGGTGTACATGAAGCTGAATCTCAGTATATTCTCTTGCTTCTTTTAAAGCCCTTTTTACTATAGAAAGGAATTGGTCACTATTCTGTTCAAGAACTTCGCTGAGTATTTTCCCTGCAACCTTTAATCCGAGGTTCAGTATGGTCCGTTCAGATGATTCGATGTGCTGCTGATAATCATGTTTGGCTGTGTTTACAACTTCTCTTGCCATATGAATCAGTTCACTGTATTCCCTGAGACCGCTTTGTCTGCCTTCATCAGCTCCAGCAGCAAATCCTTGTATTCTGGCTTCTTCAAATATTTTTTGTTTTTCCTGTTCAAGCGCCATGCGCTGTTCGTCCATTTGCCGGGCCATATTGTCAGAATCTATTCTTGCAGCGTTTACAATCCGCTCAGCTTCCTCACGGGCGCTGTTCATCATGGCCTGAATCTCTTCATGGGGTCTCGCAGCACTCTGCTCCACTGCCTCTTCAATATGGTTTGAATTGCTTTGCATCAGTCTGATCGAAATGACTTTCTTTTCTTCTTTCGGCACTGCGCTAGAGTATGATTTTATTAGCCTAGACAATAATATCATCTCCTCCGCCGCGAGCGACGATGATCTCCCCTGATTCTTCCAATCTGCGGATAATGCCAACTATTCTTGATTGGGCTTCTTCAACATCTCTCAATCTCACAGGACTCATATATTCCATTTCATCTTTAAAGGTTTCAACCATTCTTGAAGACATATTTTTAAAGACGATTTCTTTGACTTCATCACTCGACACTTTCAATGAAAGCATGAGGTCCTCACTTTCACAATCACGGATAACGCGCTGTATAGCGCGGCTGTCCAGGGTAACGATATCTTCAAACACAAACATCCTCTTCTTAATTTCCTCAGCAAGCTCTGGATCCTGAATCTCCAGTGCATCCAGAATAGTCCTTTCTGTTGCACGGTCAACTCCATTTAGAACATCGACCACCGATTCAATGCCGCCGGTCTGAGTATAATCCTGAGTTACAGTAGAAGACAGCTTTCTTTCAAGAATCTGTTCAACTTCATTAATAATTTCAGGAGATGTACTATCCATAACAGCGATCCTTCTTGCAATATCCGCCTGCATTTCCTGCGGCAGCTCTGACAGAATTTGCCCGGCCTGCGCTGGATCAAGATATGACAATATCAAGGAGATGGTCTGCGGATGTTCATTTTGAATAAAATTAAGAATTTGTGCCGGATCAGCCTTTCTCGCAAAATCGAAAGGCCTTACCTGAAGAGAAGAAGTCAGCCTGTTAATAATGACTGAAGCCTGCTCAGTACCGAGTGCTTTCTCGAGAACTGTTTTTGCGTAACCGATTCCTCCCTGCGTAATATAATCCTGCGCCAGGGCAATTTGATGGAATTCTTCAAGAATTTCTTCTTTTGCAAACGAATCAACTTTTCGGACCCCTGAGATTTCCAAGGTCAATTTTTCAATTTCTTCCTCGCTTAAGTGTTTATAAACAGAGGATGCCACATCAGGACCAAGTGAAATAAGAAGAATAGCCGCTTTTTGCTTACCTGTGAGTTCTCTTTGTTCTTTTTTTGGCATTTTTCATCCTCCTTAATCTTCTGCGATCCATGTGCGAAGAAGCTTCGCAAAGTCTTCAGGCTTTTCCTTTGCCATTTTCTCCAGTTGTTTGCGCCTCATTGTACTCTCTGTTTCATGCTCGTCATTAACATCCGGAAGGTTGAATGTCTCTTGTGCTTCTAATTCCATCTCCTCTTCTTGTTTCTGCTTCTTTCTCGCTTTTGCAAAAAGGAAGATTAATAGAGCAATAATTAAAAGCAGTACTCCCCCGATTGCATAAATCCACCAGGGAATGCTGGTACTTGTCTCTTCAGGAAACACAACTTTTCCGTTGAAAGGCTGTACTGAGACGACAATTTTATCCTGAATAGCCTCATCTGTTAACTCTGCAGCTGCCGCATCCTTATTAATAGTCGTACGGACAACAGTTCCCAGTATTTGTGTAATATCATTTATTCTTTCCTGCGGAAGTGATGCGGGATCATCCGCTGTCGGTGGTTCCACCATTACCTGGATTCCTAAATCCCGGACTTTATAAGGGCTCTCAACAATCTCTTTGCGGATTTTATTAACTTCATTATTAATAGTCTCTTCTATTCGTTCATAATCCCCGTTGGAATTTCCGTTTTCCAGATAAGAACCTGAATCAGTGCCGGCAGGTTCATCATTTCCTCCCAGCGCAGGAGACCCTCCTGCCCCTTCTCCATTACCTGTAAAAGTCTCCGTAATCTTTTGAGCACTGATAGCGATACCTTCCATATTTTCTTCATCAACAGGTGTAACCAGGTTTTCTTCTCTGTTTTCCTGGGTAAAATCAATATCGGCGGTTACAGATACAACCACCTTATCCTGTCCCATTAAAGTGCCCAGCATATTCTGCACCTGACGCTGTACATCCCGCTCAATTTCTTTTTTGATTTCATGCTGTGCCGCAAAGGTGCTTTCAGGTGAAGAATTTTGTTTATTTTTTAGATCAAAGTACTCAAAAAACTGGTTGGTAATGACGATATTATCAGTGGGAAGGTTGGGTATGCTTTTCGCAGCCAAGTGGTAAAGCGCCTGAATTTGCGACTCTTCAAATTGGTGTCCTGGTTTTGTGTTAAGGACAATAGAAGCAGAGGCTTCCTCTGAAGAATCATTTACAAATATGCCTTTCGCCGGAAGGTTAATCATTACCTTGGCATCGTTGACTCCATCGATCCCTTTCATCAAATTCGCAAGCTCAGTCTGCATTGCTTCCAGCTTTAGCACATTGAACTCGTTTTCAGTCATGCCAATCCCTGCATTTTGGCTGAAAAATGAATAATCAATGCTTCCTGATTTCGGAATTCCTTCTGCTGCCAGTTCTACTTTCAGAGTATCTACTGATTCTTCAGGCACTTTAATAGTTGTTCCGCTATCTGCTATTTCAGATACAATCCCTCTTGTATCGAGACTTTCTTTTATCGTTCCCGTTTCAGAAGGTGTCAGGTTGCTGTATAGAGGAACGAGATTGGTTCTGGTACTAAGGATAGCTGCAGCTGCAATCAGCATTATGCATAATACAGCAGCACTAATCATAATTGTCTTTTGTTTTTTTGACCTGCTTCCCCAGTATTCTTTCAAGTTGCCAATATATCTCTGTAGCGTTTCTTTCATCACAATCCTCCGGTTATTCTGTCTTAGCTAATAACCGCCATGACTAGTTTTTAGCTTTAATCATTTTCTTTCATTAAAAAATTGAAAAAACCTCACTAATAAGCGGATTCTTTCAATTTCCTAAGTTTTCCAAAGGAACTGCTGTAATATTATACCTGCATCCTCATCGCTTCCTGATAAGCTTCAATTACTTTATTTCTAATTTCGAGAGCAGCCTGCATTGTAATGCTCGCTTTTTGTGATGTAATCATCACCTGGTGAAGATCTACATTTTCTCCCTTTGCAAGTTTTTCAGTCATAGCATCTGACTGTATCTGTGCATCATTTATTTTTTTTATTGATTGCTTTAAGACCGACGAAAAACTTTGCTGAGCATCGAATGTTGTATATGTATGAGTCTTTTGATTTTCAGCAGGCTTTAAAGCATTCACTGGCATAAACGTTACGTTATTCATTTAAGGTTCTCCTTATTTGCCGATTTCCAAAGCTTTCATCATCATGCCTTTAGAGGCATTAAAAACTGTTACGTTCGCTTCATATGATCTTGTGGCGCTAATAAGATCTGTCATTTCCCGTAAAGGGTCCACATTCGGCATTTCAACATATCCATCTTCATTCGCATCGACATGTGAAGGATCATAAACCATTTTAGTTGGGGTCTCCCGATCTTCTACAATTCTTGATACTTTTACCCCATTACCTGCCGAACTTCCTCCATTTCGGCTCATGGCCATATTTAAAAAGGATGAAAACTGCCCTTCTTTCGGTTCCAGTACTACTGATTTCCTTCTGTAGGGTCCATCACCATTTATACTCCTTGTAGAATCTGCATTGGCCATATTTGAAGAAATTACATCCATACGGAGCCTTTGGGCAGTTAGTGCCGATGCTGTGCTGTTCATACTATGAAACATTGACATTACTATTTGCCTCCCCGCAATACATTCTGCAGACTGGAAAACTTGCCGCTTACACGTTCAATAACTGCATTATAGTAAATCTGGTTTGTAGCCAGATCCGCCATTTCCTTATCTAAATCCACACTATTGCCATTATGATTGTAAGAAGTATCAGCTCTGGTCACTATCCCTTGACCTGAGGATGAGCTATTTTTAAAATCGTAATGTCTATAATCACTTTTGTTTGCATCCATTGATTCATTTAAAGCCTTCTTGAAAGCAGCTTTAAAGCTGGCATCCTTTGCTTTATAGTTTGGAGTATCAGCATTTGCAATATTTTGTGATATTACTTTTTGTTTAAGCGAAGAATAATTTAATGCTTGTTCTAATGTTGATATAGTGCCGGAAAACAGTTTCAATCATAACACCTCGTATAAAACAAATTTTTACATGGTAATTATTGTAGAAATTTGGTGATAATGGACAAAATATGTCATCATAAACATTATTGTAATGAATATGAAATAATATGTCTATGTACAACAAGTTAATTTTAATGATTCTTTTGACCTATTTTCGACAAATCTTTTAAATATGCTGAAAGTTATACATGTTATTTTGTAATAATTACCATAATCGTTTTATTCTTTATTCTTTAACAATTTTCTTAGCTTTTCCTTTTCTAGTTCTTATGGACCATAATATAAAATGTTATACTTGAAAATTATGTAAACTATGACTAATGTACTTATAAATTTTGTTTAAAATACATAAATTTACCAATTATACCCGTAAAAATTTTGTAACAAAAAAACCCGCCACTGAGGGACGGGTTTTCATTTTATATTAGTTTGATTTAAGCTTTTCCAATTCAACCAGGAACTTGTCATTTAGGACTTTGATATAAGTACCCTTCATCCCTAAAGAACGGGACTCAATAACTCCTGCACTTTCCAGTTTCCTAAGGGCATTTACGATTACAGAGCGGGTAATTCCTACACGATCAGCAATTTTTGACGCAACCAGAAGTCCTTCGTTGCCGTTAAGCTCTTCGAAAATATGCTCGATCGCTTCAAGCTCGCTGTAAGAAAGAGAACTGATGGCCATTTGCACAACAGCTTTGCTGCGCGCTTCCTCTTCAATTTCTTCCGCTTTTTCACGCAGAATTTCCATTCCAACTACAGTAGCACCATATTCAGCTAGAATTAAATCATCATCATGGAACTGTTCCTGCAATCTCGCAAGAATAAGTGTGCCGAGACGCTCACCGCCGCCAATAATTGGAACAATTGTAGTCAATCCGCTTGCAAAAAGGTCCTTGTTTTCAACTGGGAATGCAGTATATTCGCTTTCCATATCCAGGTTTGATGAAGTTTCCTGGATGTTAAATAAGTTTTTCGTATATTCCTCAGGGAACTGACGATCTTCAAGCATTTGCTTCATGCGCTCATTTTCGATTTGCTGGTTTACTGCAAATCCAAGCAGTTTGCCTCTGCGGCTTACTACGAAGATATTTGCTTCAATTACATCACTAAGTGTTTCTGACATTTCTTTGAAGTTAACCGGCTTTCCGGCTGCTCTTTGAAGCATTGCATTAATCTTTCTTGTTTTTGTTAATAAATCCATTGTATTTCCTCCTATTTGCTACAACCCATAAACATATATTTTGTTAAAATTAAATATCTTATTGCTTCTGTTTGAATCAAACTAAACTTTGACTTTTTGAGGATTCACTTTCCGTTACCCTTTGACCTTAATCTTTAAACTATAAGGTCACAGAATAAACTGGCTTAAATCCTTATTGCGGGAAATAGCTCCGAGCTTTTCCTCAACATACTGAGGGGTGATCGTGATTTTTTCCATCGTAATGTCCGGTGCTTCAAACGATAAATCTTCGAGCAGTTTTTCCATGATTGTATGAAGACGCCTTGCACCGATATTATCTGTATTTTGATTAACTTCGAAAGCAAATTGAGCAATCCTACGAATAGCATCGTCAGAAAATTCAATTTGTATACCTTCAGTTACCAATAATGCTTCATATTGTTTTATTAAAGCATTATCGGGCTCCACAAGTATTTTGTAGAAATCTTCAACGGTTAGCTTTGTAAGCTCCACACGGATCGGAAAACGCCCCTGTAATTCAGGTATAAGGTCAGAGGGCTTTGCCATATGGAAAGCACCTGCAGCAATAAATAATACATGGTCCGTTTTAACAGAACCGTATTTGGTTACTACTGTTGAACCTTCCACCACCGGCAAGATATCTCTTTGAACCCCTTCTCTTGATACATCTGCTGAAGAACCGCCGTTATTTTTGCTGGCAATTTTATCGATCTCATCAATGAAAATTATTCCTGACTGTTCAGCACGGAATACAGCCTCCTGACTGACTTCATCCATATCAATCAGCTTTTGGGCTTCTTCATTTGTCAGGACCTTTCTGGCTTCCTTTACAGTCAGTTTTCTCTTTTTCCTTTTCTTTGGCATAAGGCTGCTGAGGGCATCCTGCATATTCATGCCCATTTGCTCCATCCCAGAGCCCTGCAGCATGTCAAACATGGAAGGCTGCTGCTCTTCCACCTCAACGGTAATCACTTCATTTTCCAATTCGCCTAGTGCAAGCTTTTCTTTTACAATCTTGCGCTTTTCCTGGAGGTTTAAATCTTCTGTCTGATACGTATCCTGCTGCTGATCATTACCTCCGCCAAATAGCATTTCAAGTGGGTTTTTATAATTAGCGGCCTTTTTGGCACCAGGTACAAGCAGTTCAAGTATGCGGCGGTTGGCACTTTCTTCTGCTCTTTCCTTTACACTGACCATCTTCTCTTCTTTTATCAGACGGACGGATGTTTCCACAAGATCTCTGACCATGGATTCAACATCCCTGCCCACATATCCTACTTCAGTGAATTTGGTTGCCTCCACTTTTACAAATGGTGCGCCTACCAATTTAGCCATTCTGCGCGCAATTTCAGTTTTTCCAACACCAGTTGGGCCGATCATCAATATATTTTTAGGATTTACTTCTTCACGCAATTTTTCTTCGAGTAAGCTGCGGCGATAACGATTTCGAAGAGCTATAGCAACTGCTTTTTTTGCATCCTTTTGACCGATGATATATTGATCCAAGCGCTCAACAATTTGGCGCGGAGTTAAGCTTGTTCCTTTACCCATTCAACAGCACTCCTTTATTAGAGTTCTTCCACAATGATATTGTGGTTTGTATATACACATATTTCGGCAGCCATTTCAAGTGAAGCCTTGGCAATTTCTTTTGCTGACAAGTGTTCGCCTGCGAACCTTTTTAAAGAACGTCCGGCTGCAAGCGCATAATTGCCTCCTGATCCAATAGCCAGAATTCCATCATCCGGCTCGATAACTTCACCTGTACCGGAGATAAGAAGCAGGCTATCCTTATTCATAACGATAAGCATTGCTTCAAGCTTTCGCAAAACCTTGTCGCTTCTCCATTCTTTTGCAAGCTCTACAGCTGCTCTCTCAAGGTTGCCATTATACTCTTCTAACTTTCCTTCAAACATTTCGAATAACGTAAATGCATCGGCTACTGAGCCTGCAAATCCAGCAAGCA
Organism: Bacillus sp. 7894-2; assembly: GCF_002272225.1. Classification (NCBI taxonomy): domain Bacteria; kingdom Bacillati; phylum Bacillota; class Bacilli; order Caryophanales; family Bacillaceae; genus Bacillus; species Bacillus sp. 7894-2. Next base: position 18,359 of record NZ_NPDG01000004.1, on the reverse strand, counting down.
CCTTCCCGTTAAAAAGCTTTCTGACTTTTCTTGCAGTGTGTTTCATTACAACTGCATTTCCAAAGGTAACCTGGCCGTCGCCAGACATTGCACATTCTCCATTATGATGCACAGCAAATATTGTTGTTGCATGAAATTCGGACATGAAAGACTCCTCCTTTGGAGCATATTGCCTTTGATTTTTTTCTGCAGACTATTCGATAATGGCTGTTTTTCCGCTATGCCCGCGGATGATGGGCCATATACGTTTTTTTCAAGTATTCATTCGTAACATGTGTATATACCTGGGTCGAAGAAAGAAATGCGTGTCCAAGCAATTCCTGGACCGTTCTCATGTCAGCCCCATTAGCCATTAAATGCGTCGCAAATGTGTGGCGAAGCATATGGGGATGAATTTTGCCTGTTAAGGATGATTTCTCTATGATCCGGTCAAGAATTGTCCTGATTCCCCTTGCTGTGAGAGGACCGCCCCGGGCGTTCAAAAACAAATTTTCCTGCACGTTCCCATTTGCAAGCAATTCTTTACGTCCATGATTTATGTATGTGTCAATTGCATCCTGGGCGAAGCTGCCGAAAGGAACATATCGTTCTTTGCTGCCCTTTCCCCGTACAAGAACCGTCGATAAATGCATATCCAGGTCTTTTAAGCGGATTTGACTGCACTCACTTACACGGATGCCGGTTGCATATAATAATTCAAGAAGGGCTTTATTTCTTTGCCCAAGAGAAGTGCTGGAATCACAAGCATCAAAAAGCTGTTTCATTTCCTCTTCATAGAAAAATTCCGGCAGCTTTTTCTGTGCTTTCGGAATGGAAACAAGTGCGAAAGGATTCTCAGCGACTATCTCTTCTCTTAGCAAAAATTTTAAAAAGCTCCTTAGGCTTGATATCTTTCTGGCAACAGACTTTCTTGACATCTTTCTTTCAAAAAGATTAGTAAGATATATCCTGACATCCTGATACTCGACTTTTGTTAAATCTGAAATCGCTTGTTCAGACATGAACATAAAGAACTCACTTATATCATGCTGGTAATGTTCAATAGTATATTGTGAATAATTTTTCTCGATTTGTAAATATTCAATAAACAACTTTAAAGAAACGTTCACATTTTCAGACATTAATTGTTCACCTCGCATGGGCTACTAAATAGTATCACAACTCAGCAGCCCACGCAACATAATTTACAAATTTTTCATAAAGTTCTGAATTGTTCCCAACGCTCTTTCTGCATGTTTTTCATTTCTTTCTTTTTTTCCTCTGATTTTTTCAGGAAGTTCCGGGAATAAACCAAAATTAGCATTCATAGGCTGGAAACTCTTCGGGTTTGCTGTAGTAATATATCGAGCCATACTTCCAATCGCCGTTTCATGAGGAAATTCAATTGGATCTTCTCCTGCAACAAGCCTTGCAGCATTAATGCCTGCCACAAGTCCACTGGCTGCAGATTCCACATACCCTTCAACTCCGGTCATTTGTCCTGCAAAGAATAAATCATCCCTATTCTTGAACTGATATGTTGCACGAAGGACTTTTGGAGAATTGATGAATGTATTCCGGTGCATAACACCATATCTTACTATCTCAGCATTTTCAAGTCCAGGAATCAATCGGATTACTTCTTTTTGAGGACCCCATTTCAGATGTGTCTGAAAACCTACTATATTATAAAGAGTTCCTGCTGCATCATCCTGGCGAAGCTGGACAACTGCATATGGCCTTTTTCCTGTTTTAGGATCTTCTAAACCAACAGGCTTCATCGGGCCGAAAAGCATGGTTTTCTTCCCCCTGTTTGCCATCACTTCTATTGGCATACAGCCCTCGAAAAAGATTTCCTTTTCAAATTCCTTTAATGGAACTGTTTCCGCTGTGGTAAGAGCCTCATAAAAGCGGTCAAATTCTTCTTCTGTCATTGGACAATTCAGATATGCCGCTTCTCCCTTATCATAACGTGATTTTAAATAAACTTTATTCATATCGATTGAATCTTTTTCGAGAATTGGAGCAGCCGCATCATAAAAATATAAATAATCTTCCCCGGACAGCTCTTTTAATTTTGCGGATAAAGCTTCACTTGTGAGCGGTCCAGTAGCAATAACTGTTGGTCCTTCCGGAATATCTGTCACTTCTTCGTTTATTAAGGTTACGTTCGGATGGTTTTTGACTTGTTCGGTTACACGGGCAGCAAAATCATGGCGGTCAACTGCCAATGCGCCTCCGGCAGGAACTGCACTGCTGTCAGCTGAATGGATAATGACAGAATTCAGCTTTCTCATTTCTTCTTTTAATACCCCGACTGCATTTGTTAAAGTATTTGCACGCAGGGAGTTGCTGCAGACAAGTTCTGCAAATTTATCTGTGTGATGAGCAGGAGTCTGCCTTACCGGCCTCATTTCATATAAATTTACCTTTATCCCCCTGCTGGCAAGCTGCCAAGCAGCCTCGCTGCCTGCCAACCCTGCGCCAATTACATTCACTGCTGTATCTTTCATAAATTGAACCTCCATATATACTTATGATGACAATATCATGAATAATTTATATTTATTAAAAACAGTCTCTCTTACTTTACCCTGTTCTTATTCATTTTGCCATTTTACAATACGATTTAAAAATAAAAAAGTTTCATGTGCTGCTTCCTTTGACAATAGCCAGACTGGAAGTAATCTGGATGCTCATCCCTCAATAGAAAAGAGTGAGCATTTAAGCTCACCCTTAACTTTGCTTTTCTTCCTTATAGTCGCATTCAACACACTGAACCTGAACACCTTTTTTGAGTTTTTTCTCAACCAGCAGGTTATCACATTTTGGACAGCTTCTCGGCAGGGGCTTATCCCAAGAAATAAAGTCACATTCAGGGAACCTGTCACAGCCATAGAAAATCCGGCGTTTTTTGCTTTTTCTTTCGATGATATTTCCTTCTTCGCACTTTGGACATTTCACTCCGATATCCTTGACAATCGGTTTAGTATTGCGGCAGTCAGGGAAATTGCTGCAGGCCATGAACTTTCCATAGCGTCCCATCTTGAACACCATAGGATTACCGCATTGTTCGCAATCCTCACCGGCAGGTTCATCCTTAATTTCTACTTCCTGCATTTCCTTTTCCGCTATTTTAAGATTTTTTTCAAAATCTATATAGAAATCATCTATGATCTGTACCCAGTTGACTTTGCCTTCTTCCACATAGTCCAGGTCTTTTTCCATTTTCGCGGTAAACTCGATATCAAGGATTTCAGGGAAGAATTCCAGGATTAATTCCAGGACGATCTCACCCAGTTCAGTCGGTATAAAACGTTTATTATCCAGAGCAACATAGCCCCGTTTTTGGATTGTATCAAGTGTCGGAGCGAAAGTGGATGGCCGCCCGATGCCCTGCTCTTCTAGTGTTTTTACCAGCCTTGCTTCAGTATACCTTGGAGGGGGCTGTGTGAAGTGCTGTTTAGGTTCGATGTCTTTTTTAAGGACTTCATCCCCTTCCTTCAGATCAGGAAGCATATTATCTTTTTCCTCCGACTGATCATCAGAGCCTTCAACATATACTTTCATGAATCCTGGGAATTTCACTTTTGAGCCTGTTGCCCGGAAAATCACTTCACCATTTTTCAAATCAACACTCATGGTGTCCATAACCGCTGGTGCCATTTGGCTTGCAACAAAGCGTTCCCAGATAAGCCTGTATAATCGAAGCTGATCACGCGACAAGTATTCTTTTAAACTTGCAGGGGACCTTAATGTGCTTGTCGGGCGGATGGCCTCATGGGCATCCTGTGCATTGCTGTTTTTCTTTTCTTTTTTCTTTTCTCTCTGCAGGAACTCTTTCCCGTAAGAGCTTTGAATATAGTCCGCAGCTTCATTTTGCGCAATTTCAGAAATGCGTGTTGAGTCTGTTCTCATATAAGTGATTAAACCGACAGTTCCTTCCTTGCCGAGTTCAATTCCTTCATAAAGCTGCTGTGCAAGCATCATCGTTTTCTTGGCACGGAAATTTAATTTTCTTGCAGCTTCCTGCTGAAGTGATGACGTAGTAAAAGGGGCTGCCGGATTCCGCCTTCTTTCCTTCTTGGTAACCGATTCCACCTTGAATTTATTGCCCTTCATTTTACTTAAAATATTTTGAACATCGCTTTCCGACTTTAATTCCATTTTTTCATTCTTAAATCCGTAAAATGATGCATCAAAGGCTGTTTTTCCTTTAAGGAACTCTCCATCTATTGACCAGTACTCTTCTGGTATAAAGTCCTTAATTTCCTTTTCACGGTCGATGATCAGTCGGACTGCAACAGACTGTACTCTCCCCGCACTTAATCCTTTTTTCACTTTCTTCCATAGTAAGGGGCTGATATTATAGCCGACCAGTCTGTCCAGCATCCTTCTTGCCTGCTGCGCATCAACAAGATCCATGTTGATTGGCCTTGGATGTTTGAAGGATTCTTTAATGGCATCTTTCGTGATTTCATTAAAAACAACACGGCAATCCGACTTAATATCCATATCCAGGCTATGTGCCAAATGCCAGGCAATAGCTTCCCCTTCTCTGTCGGGGTCAGCCGCGAGATAAATTTTCTTTGCTTTTTTGGCGGCTGTCTTAAGCTCCTTTAAAACAGGGCCCTTTCCGCGAATTGTTATGTATTTGGGTTCAAAGTTATTTTCCACATCAATGCCCATTTGGCTTTTGGGAAGATCCCTGACATGTCCCATGGAAGCTTTTACTTTATATTTTTTTCCTAAATAACGCTCAATCGTTTTTGCCTTTGCAGGTGACTCAACGATAACAAGAAACTCTGACATCAATAGTCCTCCTTGAGAGGGAATTTTAAAACATCCAGGCAAAATCTTTTTGAAACACGGTATTTTTCACCTGCTAAAATTGCCTGTCTTCTTTATCTATATCAATAGAACAGCCTCATTATTGCATGTGTATTGAAATATTCATTATTATTCTACATTCTATTCAAGTTTGTCAAACTTAATCGGATTATTTCCGCAACCGTTTCCAAGAAAAGATCCTAAATTAACTAACTAAGCATTCTCTTACTTTCGTTCTTACCTGTTGCAAAATGTATAACAGTTTTAATAGAATTTCAACCTTTTTGTAAAAAATCCTTTAAATAAACAAATTTATTATGACTAATGAAAGATTAGGAGCCTTTAATCTATATCAAGGCTCCTTTTTCATTTGACCTGATCAGTAAGGGAATTCCTCTAAGATTTCTTCAGCTGATTTAACCAGTTTGGCGCCTTGCTGAATTAACTCATTGGTTCCGCATGAGAATGGACTGAAAATATTCCCTGGTACTGCAAACACTTCCCGGCCTTCCTGCACAGCATAATTAGCTGTAATAAGGGAGCCGCTTTTGCTTTTCGCCTGAATAATCAGTGTCCCTCTGCTAATGCCGCTTATGATTCGGTTTCTCATTGGAAACTGCCATCTTGAAGGCCTTGTGTCTGGCGGATATTCAGATATAACCAGATGGTTTTTCATCATTTCATAAGCAAGCTTCTGGTTTGCCTGTGGATAAATATGAAACAGGCCCCCGGCTATGACACCGATTGTTTTTCCTTTATTTTTTAATGTTTCCTTATGCGCAATGGCATCGATGCCGGCCGCCAGCCCGCTTACAATAATAACCCCCTGTTCAATAAGCTTGGGGAAAATGGACTGAATGGCTTTTTCGCCATACTCTGTTGCCTGTCTGGAACCAACAACGGCCAGGTGGACTCCGCTATTCAAAAGACTGGTATCACCTCGGGCATATAAAACCCAAGGCGGCTGGTATGTTTCTTTTAGCAGTACCGGATATTCCTCGTCAAAAATTGTAATGGCTTTAATGCCATTTGGTGAGTATTGGCGTATTTGTTCCTGGATTCGATCAGAATGCAGATCCTGGAGTGCATTGGAAAGTGTTTCCTGAGTAGTGATTACCTGGGGCATAATTCGGCGGTGTGCATCATTATACAGAAATTTCAATTCGGGATCTGTTTTAAGGATGTAATAAATCATCTTCCAGCTCATTCCTCTGCAGTGGTGGAGATGGGTGAGCCTCATATTAAATTCATTCATGGGAGCCTCCGGAAATGTTATTAAAAAAGACGGGGGAAGTAGGGGATAATTTGACAATGCAGAAATAGTCCCTCAAAAGAGGGACTACTCTTAAGTTATTAGAAATAATTAGTGTGTTTTACACTGATCATAAAGGCCTTTTTCTTTCAGGACCTTAATCAGGGTTTCACCCATTACGGATGGGGTATCAGCTACCTGAATTCCGCATTCATTCATTACACGGATTTTTTCATCAGCTGTTCCTTTGCCTCCTGAAATAATTGCGCCGGCATGGCCCATACGCTTTCCTGGAGGTGCAGTGCGCCCACCGATGAAGCCTACAACAGGCTTAGTCATGTTCTCTTTAACCCATTCTGCAGCTTCTTCTTCAGCAGTTCCGCCGATTTCACCAATCATAATGACAGCATAGGTTTCAGGATCTTCATTGAATGCTTTTAAAACATCAATGAAGTTTGTTCCGTTAACCGGGTCTCCGCCGATTCCAACAGCAGTAGATTGGCCGATACCTTCCTGTGTCAGCTGATGTACAGCTTCATAAGTCAATGTTCCGGAACGGGAAACAACTCCAACATGGCCTTTAGTGTGGATATAACCAGGCATAATGCCGATCTTACACTCTTCAGGAGTGATAACACCCGGACAGTTAGGACCTACTAGGCGTGTCTTCTTGCCTTCCATATAACGCTTAACTTTAACCATATCCAATACAGGAATATGCTCAGTGATACAAATAGCAAGATCCAATTCTGCATCTACAGCCTCAAGAATAGCATCTGCAGCAAATGGAGCCGGAACATAGATTACGGAGGCATTTGCACCTGTAGCCTTAACTGCTTCCTCCACTGTATTGAAGACAGGAACACCCTCTACTTCCGTACCGCCTTTACCCGGAGTTACACCGCCGACAATTTGCGTTCCGTATTCAAGCATTTGCTTTGTATGGAAGAGGGCTGTTGAGCCGGTAATCCCTTGAACTATAACTTTAGTATCTTTATTAATAAATACGCTCACATTAATTCTCCTTCCCGGTCTAAAGAGTGCCGTCATATGCTCAAAGGCTTTAATCAAAAACTGAAGATCGGTTTCCGCTATATTCCTTTGATGCTGAACGACCGCTCATTTTTAATTCTTAGCCTACTAAAGAAACGATTTTTTGTGCGCCGTCAGCCATGGATTCAGCTGCGATAATATCGATATCGGATTCAGCAAGAATTTTCTTGCCCATTTCAACATTCGTGCCTTCCAGACGTACAACTAGTGGCACATTCAAGCCTACTTGCTTCGCTGCTTCCACTACACCAGTGGCGATGATGTCGCACTTCATGATTCCGCCGAAGATATTTACAAAAATACCTTTAACGTTTTTATCAGAAAGGATGATTTTGAAAGCTTCTGTTACTTTCTCAGCTGTTGCACCGCCCCCAACATCAAGGAAATTGGCCGGGTCTCCGCCATAATGCTTAACGATATCCATAGTAGCCATCGCTAAACCTGCACCGTTAACCATACAGCCGATGTTTCCATCAAGGGAAATATAGCTTAGGTCATATTTAGATGCTTCAATTTCCTTTGCATCCTCTTCTTCAAGGTCACGAAGATCCATGATGTCTTTTTGACGGTAAAGGGCATTCCCATCAAAGTTCAGCTTAGCATCCAAAGCCATAACCTTGCCGTCGCCAGTTACAACTAATGGATTGATTTCAGCAATAGAGCAATCCTTTTCAATATAAGCTCTGTATAAGCCCATCATGAATTTAACAGCTTGTCCGACAAGCTTTGATGGTATATTGATATTAAAAGCGATTCTGCGGGCCTGGAATGCTGTTAAACCAAGAACAGGATCGATTTCTTCCTTGAAGATTTTTTCTGGCGTTTGTTCAGCCACTTCTTCGATTTCTGTACCGCCCTCTTCTGAAGCCATTAATACTACGCGTGATGTAGCTCGGTCCAGTACAAGGCCCACATAATATTCCTTCTTAATGTCACAGCCCTCTTCAATAAGCAAACGCTTTACTTCCTTGCCTTCCGGGCCTGTTTGATGTGTAACAAGTGTTTTCCCTAAGATTTCACCTGCATATGTACGAACTTCGTCAAGATTTTTGGCAACTTTTACACCGCCAGCTTTACCGCGTCCTCCGGCATGGATTTGCGCTTTAACCACACACACCTCAGTGCCAAGTTCTTTCGCAGCTTCAACAGCTTCTTCAACTGTAAATGCAACTTTTCCGTTCGGAACGGCTACCCCGTATTGTCTGAGGACTTCTTTACCTTGGTACTCATGTATATTCATTTCCCATCCTCCTATCTAACTCTTCAAAAAAATAGACTGCGCTTTCATTTTATTAAATGACACAACCCTTGTCCACCATTTACTCTAAAATATTATATTTCTTTAAAAATTATAAATATTGGTCAGTGCACAAACCCTGTTACCATAGTGGGTTTGACACTGATATCATCGAAAAATATTTTTTTAAAATAAAGAAAAAGCTGTCCTTCGACAGCTTTCGATTCTAGTTGATTTAAGTATTATCCCGTTTTTTTCTACTCGGAAAGATCACTTTAATAGAAACATATTGGTTTACCAGAATAGATTATTTACTATTTTCCCTCTTTCCAGCCTCCTGATCAGCTCTGTAGATGAAAGCAAATACCTCAGCAACAGCCTGATAAAGTTCTTCAGGAATCCCTTCATTGATATTAAGCTTGCCGAGAAGCTCAACAAGGGCAGGATCCTCCTGTACCGGAATGCCATGTTCCTTAGCTTTTTCAAGAATATTTTCCGCTGTCAGACCCTTCCCCTTCGCAGATATCCGGGGTGCCCCATGACTCTCAGAATCATATGTTAATGCTACCGCTTCTTTTCTTTGTTCAACACGCTTTTTTTTCATATTCTAATATCTACTCCGCTGAATTGATTTGCCTGTACAAGTGATGTCATTGTTTCACCTGCTATAAGTGAATCACCTGCATGCTCCGGCTTCTGGAAGGAAACCGAGGACAGCTTATAATTTAATTTTAATAAATTTGCTTTTAATTCAGCTTCAAATGGAGCTGTTAAATCCTTTATTTCGCTGTGCCCATTAATAACTGAAATGTTGATGATTCTGTTTTGGACCTGAAGGTCGATAATCATTTCATTCAGGTGCTCCAAATCTAAATAAAAGATAACACGGCAATGGTTTGGATCAATATTTCCGCCTTCTGTTCTCCTTCCGCTCCACTGCATTGTCATATCAGTGATCTTTCCCCATAAAGAAACTGGCAGCTGAAAGATAAAGTGCTGCAATGGCCCTGATTCCTGCGAGAGAGCCTGAAAGCCGGTTATTTTATGCAGCAGCCGTTCGGCTGCATCTTTAGCTGCATTTGCTGGTTCCTCGGTTAAGAAGCCCATCAGAAGCGGTTTGAGGGCATCAAGATTTTTGACGGCTCCGTCATCATGCTGTTTTAATAACTTTAGGACGTCATGTTCATGAGAAAACCCTAAGGCTGTGATTATTCTCTTTAATTCACTATGTATATTACGCTGATCATATGGGAAATAGGATTCGGGACGCAGGCTATTTTTCATGTCTTCCAGCATTGTGATTTCCTGAGGGCTGAGTGAAGCTGCAGTGATTAGTTTTTCACCGCCCAATAATTTCCCCGCCTGAACAGCAGCCATCCTGAACTTGTCTCCATCTGATAAATGTTCTATATCATCATTAATTGTAAGAGATAGAGCCGATTTAAAAATGGTGTTAAGTATATTTTTTTCTGCAGGAAAAGATATACTGCCATTTCGGAAATCATTGAGTAAGTTTTGGAGGGCCGGAGCTCCTCCGCTGCTTTTAGAACTTTGTGCGATAACTCCATTGAGTTTGGCCAAATTCAATATAAATCGCTGCCTGTTCCCTGATTCGCTTGTATTCAGAAGTTCAGTCAGTGTTTGAATAATCGGTTTATTTTGCGCGCAGTCCTTAATAAGCTGTTTTATGGCAGCACCCTCTGAAGCGTCACCCGGAAACATCCCCACTGATTTCAGGAGCTGGAAAGCTGAGAAGGACCCTGCCTGATCTTTTGCATTCAGCCACTCTGAAAACAGTCTTACTACTGCCTGCTGGCCAAGTTTTTCCTTTGAAGTCTTTGTCATATACCCCAACAGGGAGTATATTTGCTGACCTTTGGATGATAAATCTGCTCTCTTTAACTCTTCCTGCAATTCTCCCATAATCGAAGACATAGAGTCACCATTTAAAACTGAAGATAGCGCAGAATAAACATCTTTCGAAAAGGGAAGCTGCCTTAATATCATCTCTTTTACCGTCCTCAGGCCTTCCGCAGCAGATTTGCTTTCATAGATCCATTCCGATGCCATCCTTAAAGTTTCACCTGTAATCGGCAGCTGCTCCTTAAGAAAATATTGAATGAGCATTTTATTTTCCCGGGACAGCTTCATTCCCAGCTGACTTAATAGGCTTTCAGCAGGAGCTCCTTTACTTTGGCCGTTTACAGATTCCATAACTCTTAAGCGCAGCAGTCCTTCACCAGGTTCTACTCTGAACCAATATCTATTGTCCGCTGACAAAGGGGTTTCAAGCTGTGCAATCATTTTATGTGACCCGATCTGCACCTCTGCCGTCTGATTCGGAAATAGCTTCGCTACTTTTCCGCTGACAATTTGTCCTGGCCTGAGCGCAGACGTCTTTCCTGCATTGCTCTGGTCATGCCTTATGATTTTTTGAATTATTTCAGACGGCTTCATACCTTCACCTTCTATTCAATTTCAATAAGAATCTTTTATTGGCGCAAAGCTTTTCCGGTGATAAGGCGTAATTCCATGAAGCGTTATCGCTTCAAGATGCTCCTTAGTCCCATAGCCCATATTTTTCCCGAATCCATATTGTGGAAACTCTTTGCCTATTTCAGCCATCATTCTGTCTCTTGTAACCTTGGCTATGATCGAGGCTGCAGCAATCGTAACGCTTTTGCCATCTCCCTTAATGATTGCTTCCAGTGGATAAGGTGTTAAAAGTTTTACGGCATCTACAAGCAGGAAGTCCGGTTTCGGATTCAGGCCTTCAATCGCTGACAGCATTGCCTTTTTTGTCGCTTCAAAAATATTGATGCGGTCGATTTCCTCTGGCTCAATGATCCCAACGCTGACCGCCTCAGCCTCATCGTTAATGATTTCAAAATATTCTTCTCTTTTTCGTTCAGACACTTTTTTTGAATCATCTAATCCCGGCAGATAAAAGTTTTCAGGCAAAATAACTGCTGCAGCTACCACCGGCCCCGCAAGCGGCCCTCTGCCGACTTCATCTATTCCGGCAATTAATTGAAAACCCTGGCTTCTGTACTGGCGTTCATACCGGGTCATTTCTTTATGCTTCTCATATATCTTCTTTTGAAGCAGCTGGCGGGAATGCCATTTTGCTAAAAGCTCCTGCACACCTTTTCTGTCATCCTGTTTAATTGATTGAAGGAACGGATCATCCTCTAACTCAATTGCTTTCATCTTTTCTTCTATTTGGCGAATGGTTAACTTTGCCATGTTTTTCTCCTTCTCATTCTAATCTATGTATCGGCATTTCTGCCAAAAAATAAAGGCCTCCTGCGAACAGAAGGTCTTCATTAAGATTATTCAGCTTCATTCCGCACTGCCATCTCCTCCGGCAGCTCCAATGTAATTGGTCCCATTTTTTCAGAACGGAATTCCCTGATTACCAGCTCTGTTACTTTATCATAATCAATTTCGCCGCCGCCCATCAGACAGCCGCGCAGCCTGCCGATTTTATCAAAGACTTCAACGATATCTTCCGGGATTTCTTCGATCTGGTAGCGGTCATTCAGACGATCCGGATATCTGTCGCCGAGAAAACGGAGGGCATATATGGCAACATCCTGGAGATTTAAGATAGTATCCTTGATCGCCCCTGTCAGAGCAAGCTTAAGACCCACTTCCTGATCTTCGAATTTTGGCCATAAAATTCCCGGGGTATCGAGCAGCTCCAGCTCTTTCCCTACCTTTATCCACTGTTGCGCTTTCGTAACGCCGGGAGTATTTCCTGTCCTTGCAATATTCTTTTTGGCCAGGCGATTGATAAGTGTGGATTTTCCGGCGTTCGGAATACCAACAATCATTGCACGAATTGCCCTTGGCTTGACACCTTTCGCTCTCATTCGATCGAATTTCTCCTGAAGGATTTCCTGAGATGCGGAGACGATTTCTTTCATGCCTTGTCCTGCTTGTGAGTTTATCGCAAGCGCTCTTATGCCTTTATTTTCAAAATGTCTGATCCACTTTTTCGTCGCTTCTTTATCAGCCATGTCAGCTTTATTCAACAAAACAAGCCGGGGTTTGTGCTGAATGATTTCATCGATCATCGGATTTCGTGATGAATAAGGAATCCTTGCATCAACGAGCTCAAAGATGATATCGACCAGTTTTAATTTTTCTGTAACCTGCCTGCGGGCTTTCGCCATATGGCCGGGAAACCACTGTATCGTCACAGCTGGCCACCTCCATCCAATATGTATTTACAATAGGAAGAATTAATCAACGATCCGAATGTCCTCTATAGGCCAATATATGACTCCGGCATCGCCAAGGACTTCTTCCATAGCAACAGGGCCAATGTGACGGCTGTCCTTGCTGAAGCGGCGGTTGTCACCCATTACAAACAAGTGGCCTTCTGGCACTGTTTCCTGTCCTATCTTTTCTTTTAAAGTAAACGGCTCCGTCAGCGGTCCGTCAATTACCTGCTTCTTATATTCATCCAGGTATGGCTCCTCATAAGCTTTTCCGTTAACATAAAGAGTATCATCTTTATATTCAATCTTGTCTCCCGGGAGGCCAATTACTCGTTTGATGTAATCTTTGTTTTCAGGTGCATGGAACACAATTATATCAAAGCGCTCAGGTTCACCAATTTTATAGCTGAATTTATTCACAATCATCCGGTCCTGGTCATGCAATGTTGGCATCATGGACAAGCCATCAACCACAATTGGAGCAAATAAGAAATATCTGATGACCGCCGCTAACAGAACTGCGATTACAAGAGCTTTTGTCCATTCCCACAATTCATTTTTCTTTTTTGCCATAGCCTTCCCCACCATTCTTCCGTCAAAAATTATGCTTATATCCCTGCATGTACCGCAGTAAGTGATTTCTATTGTTTATTGTACAAAAATTCTTCTTAATAAACACGATGGGAATCTTATTTTTATATTATTTAACATTTATGTAATATTATTTGTACTTTACTATTTCATGATAGAAAAAGGAGCTTGATTAACAAGCTCCTTCTTTTCTTTCATTGTCCAGCTGCAGCGCCTAGCCCCTCGAGATCATAAGCCAAATCACTCCAGAGGCTAACGCCTCCTGCGTGATTCATCTTATGCTTGTCGGGGCTGGTCAAGGCGCTTTCGCTTTTCGTTTTATTATCGAATTTCTTTGATACGAGCTTTTTTACCGCGAAGGTTACGCAGGTAGTAAAGTTTCGCACGGCGGACTTTACCGCGGCGGATAACTTCAAGCTTCGCAATCTTAGGTGTGTGCACAGGGAATGTACGCTCAACGCCTACACCGTAAGAAATCTTACGAACTGTGAAAGTTTCGCTGATTCCACCACCACGACGCTTAATCACAACACCTTCGTATACCTGAACACGTTCACGAGTTCCCTCAACAATACTTACGTGTACACGTACAGTATCACCAGGACGGAAAGACGGAAGGTCAGTACGAAGCTGTTCTTTTGTGATTTCTTCAATTAACTTTTGCATCGTTTTCAACTCCTCTCAACAGACGCTCTTGCACAACCTATGTTTGCAGCGGAACATCTTTATCAGACGTAAACTGAACAAGTTCAGTCTTAGTCACAAAAAATATCATATCATATTTGGACGGCAACTTCAATGTTATTTATCTTCTTTTTTTATTTCATTTAGCCATTTTTGCTGTTCACTTGTTAATTCTGCATCTTCAAGAAGATCAGGTCTTCTTAAATACGTTCTTCTCAAGGATTCTTTGGCTCTCCATTCTTCGACAAGGCGGTGATTGCCTGACATGAGAACATCAGGCACTTTAATGCCTCTGAAGTCGGCAGGACGCGTATAATGAGGATGTTCAAGAAACCCTGTGCTAAAAGAATCTTTCATATGAGATTCCTGATTGCCTAATACACCAGGCAGCAATCGGACGACACTGTCGATTACAACCATCGCTCCAAGCTCTCCGCCAGTCAGCACAAAATCACCAATTGAAATTTCATCTGTCACAACATGTTCACGTATTCTTTCATCATACCCCTCGTAATGGCCGCATACAAAAATCAGGTGATCTGCTTCAGCCAGTTCTTCGGCTTTTTTTTGCGTATAGCGTTCCCCTTGGGGACACAGCAGGATAACCCTCGGAGACGCACCGCTTTTACTGCGAAGATCCTCAACAGCATCAAATATCGGCTGCGGTTTTAAAACCATCCCCGCTCCTCCGCCATATGGGTAATCATCAACGGTTTTGTGCTTATTGTCGGCATACTCCCTAAAGTTGACCACATTGTACGTTACCGCTTCATTTTCTGCGGCTTTTTTTAATATGGAATGCCCAAAGACCCCTTCAAACATTTCAGGAAACAGCGTGAGCACATCAATATTCATCATGAAAGCAATCCTTCAATCGCATTAATTTTCACAAGTTTATCTTCCACATTAACTTCCTTAACAACATCTTCAATATATGGGATTAGAATTTCCTTACCGCCTTTTGCTTTTATTACCCATACATCATTCGCTCCGGGAGAAAGAATTTCTTTAATTTTGCCTACTTCTTCTCCATCAAGCGTTTCAACCGTACAGCCTATGATTTCATGGTAGTAAAATTCATCCTCTTCAAGATCGCTAAGCTGATCTTCTGAAATTTTCAGAATGCCGCCCTTCATTTTTTCAATCTGATTGATGTTCTCGTATCCTTCAAAGGTAAGCAGATTAAACGATTTATGAGTGCGGTGTGATTTCACTGTCAGCTCAACGGGATCACCTTTTGTGTCAGGCATGAACAAATAAAGTTTATTTCCCGGCTTATACCTCTCTTCAGCAAAGTCTGTTTTTGAAATGACTCTCGCTTCCCCTTTAATGCCATGGGTGTTCACAATTTTTCCAACGTTAAACCATTTCTGCATGCACTATCACCTCTAGCGTATTTCATCAACAATTCCATCTCTTATGATGATTGTTTTCCCTTTTTCTATCTCTTCCCAGGGGGTACCCTTTTGAACCTCGATAATCGCCTGGACTTCTTTTTCTTTTAATTCACTTCCTAATGGTAGCATATGTAATTGTTCTATTTGAAAATCCAGCAGCTGGACTTTTTCATGCCTCATTTGAATTTCCTTTTCAAAGTGCTGTTTCAGACTGGCAGGATGCAGCTTTTTGGTTTTTTCCTGCTTTTTCAGTTCAAACCTCAGCTGATCACATTCTTTCTGAAGCTGCTTTTTTTTGGCCGCATAGCCTTCCAGCAGTTCGTGCTTGCTGTTCTCTGTCAGCACCTGCTTAACTGTAACCGTTTGGATAATGTTCATGTACAGCGCCTCCCAAATCATAATCCGAATGAAAAAACGGCGTAACTGACACTGCTGTCACATTCTTAGTTGGCGATGTTATTTTTTTAGATTGTAAAAAAAGGAGGGGAAACCCCTCCTTTTTTGGCTGCATCCTGCTCATGACAGGATAATTATTCGATGATCTCTAAAAAGATCTTCTTTTGTTCTGATGAACCTGCTGCATAAACAACGGTCCGTATTGCTTTCGCAACGCGCCCTTGCTTCCCAATTACTTTCCCCATGTCATTCTTGTTGACAGAAAGCTGGTAGGTTACGCGCTGATCCTCTTCTTGGACATTCACTTGAACATCTTCCGGAAAATCAACAAGGGGCTTAACAATCGTTTCGATAAGCTCTTTCATCTTATAATGAATTACTTACCGTTTTTAGCGTTATGGAATTTCTCCATAATGCCTTGCTTAGAGAAAAGGTTACGTACTGTATCAGATGGCTTAGCACCTGTCTGAAGCCATTTAAGAGCCAACTCTTCATTGATCTCAACGATCGCTGGTTGAGCAACCGGATTGTAAGTTCCTACTGTTTCAATGAAACGTCCGTCACGAGGAGAACGAGAATCAGCTACAACGATACGATAGAAAGGGTTTTTATGAGCACCCATACGCTTTAAACGAATTTTTACTGCCATTTTAAATAAGCACCTCCGAATAGTTTCACACAAGATAGTATAATATCAGATAGTTAATTAGTTTGTAAAGGTTTTTTTCTTTACATGTTATGAAAAGCTTAAATGACTAGAAAAGCGGAAGCGCCTTGCCCACCCCCGACAAGCACAAGACGAGCCTTCCGTAAAGGCGTTCTTTGCCTTTTTGGAAGGATTGGCTTGTGACCTCGAGGGGGTAGGCGCTGGAGCTGGACATTACTAAAAAGGGTTAAAAGGAAGCTTGAATCCACCTTTTTTCTTGCCTTTTTGCTGCATGCCTGCCATTTGCTTCATCATCTTTTTCATGTCTTCAAATTGCTTCAGCAGACGGTTAACTTCAGGGACGGTTCTTCCGCTTCCCTTGGCAATCCGTTTGCGGCGGCTTGAATTAATGATTTCCGGATGAGTTTTCTCTTCCTTAGTCATCGACTTAATAATGGCTTCAACGTGAGTGATTTGCTTCTCATCGATTTGCATATTATTCAAGCCTTTGATTTTGTTGGCGCCAGGCATCATTTTCAGAAGCTCATCAAGAGGTCCCATTTGGCGGACCTGACCAAGCTGATCCAAAAAGTCATCAAATGTGAAAGAAGCAGTGCGCATCTTCTGCTCAAGCTCTTTTGCCTTTTCTTCATCCACATTGGCCTGTGCTTTTTCAATTAGGGATAAGACATCCCCCATACCTAAAATACGGGATGCCATCCTTTCTGGATGGAACGCTTCAAGGGCATCCAGCTTTTCGCCCAGACCGACGAATTTAATCGGCGTGTTTGTTACGGATCTAATAGATAGAGCCGCTCCGCCTCGGGTATCGCCATCCAGCTTTGTCAGGACTACTCCTGTAAGACCCAGCAGATCATTGAAGCTTTGTGCTACATTAACCGCATCTTGACCAGTCATGGCATCTACAACAAGGAAAATTTCATCTGGATTGGAAAGCTCTTTGATTTGCTTCAGCTCATCCATTAAAGCTTCATCCACATGCAGTCTTCCTGCTGTATCGATTAGAACATAATCATTATGATCCTCTTTTGCCTTTGCGATCGCCTGTTTTGCAATTTCAACAGGACTGACTTGATCGCCAAGGGAGAAGACAGGCATATTCAGCTGTTTGCCAAGCGTTTCGAGCTGTTTAATCGCCGCAGGTCGGTAAATGTCTGCAGCAACCAGCATCGGATTGCGGTTATACTTTTTGCGGAGCAGGTTCGCAAGCTTTCCGGTTGTAGTCGTTTTACCGGCCCCCTGAAGACCGACCATCATAATGACTGTCGGCGGGCGATTGGAAACAGCAATTTTGCTCTGCTCTCCGCCCATCAGTTCCGTTAATTCTTCTTTAACAACCTTTATTACCTGCTGTCCCGGCGTCAGGCTCTTTAATACTTCCTGCCCGACAGCGCGTTCGCTGACTTTTTTGACGAACTCCTTGACAACTTTGAAGTTAACATCCGCTTCCAAAAGGGCGAGACGGACTTCACGCATCATTTCTTTTACATCCGCTTCATTAATTTTGCCTTTTCCGCGGATCTTCTGAATTGTATTTTGCAGTCGGTCGGCCAATCCTTCAAATGCCATAATGCCGCCTCCTAATCTAATTTCTCAAGCTCTGCCACTGCTTCTTCCAATGCCTCGCGGGAAGGGGAGCCTTCCCCCAGCATCTTTTTTATTTCTGCAATCAGCTTGCTGCGCTCTTGAAATTTATGAAATAATAGTAGCTTTTCTTCATACTCTTCAAGCATTGCTTCTGTTCTCTTAATGTTGTCATAAACCGCTTGCCGGCTAACATCATATTCCTCGGCAATCTCTCCAAGCGAAAAATCATCCAGGTAGTAAAGGGACATATAGCTTCTCTGCTTAGGAGTTAACAACGATTGATAGAAATCATAAAGGTAGTTCATCCTCGTTGTCTTTTCGAGCATCCCTATTCCCCCTTGTTAAGTGAAAAGCCTTTACAAAGTAAAGTTTACATAGAATTTCATATCATGTCAAGAAAATATCTTTACAGTGTTAATTATTCATTTTGTTTTTATTTTATAATTTAGCCCGTTGATTT